>NZ_LZJX01000017.1:0-118717 GCF_001667595.1 Mycobacterium sp. E2989
GCAGCGTCGCCGTCGGCGACCATGTGGCGCATCAGCTCGGCATCGTCGGCCATCAAACGGTTCCGTGTGCGATGGTCCAGCAAGATTCTGGCGTGGGTTTCCGCCATGGCTCCGACCTGCTCGGCCAGCGTGTTCTTCTTGGCCATGGCGGAAGCGACCTCTCGATAAAACCGCTGCGCACCGAATTCGATCGCGGCGTCGATGAGCACGTTGCGGTCTTCGAAGTACCGGTACACCGTGCCCCGCGACACGTTGGCTTTCCGCGCGACGTCCTGCACGCTGGTGCGCTCGATGCCGAGCTGGGTGAAGCATTCGTTCGCCGCCTCGAGGATCTGGTCCCGGCGATCGAATTCCCCGTCCGACTCCAGATCGGACGGGGCCGGTTTCGTCGACATGTCGCTCCATGCTACGCGACAAATTCGCGCCTGGTGTTCCATTCAGAGGCTCAAACGTAGCCGGACGGCGGCCGCAAAGTAGTCATTGCAACACATGGCGTACGTCTGTTTAGTATGGCTGTCACCGGCGGTGACGCCAGAAACGAGGGCAGCGCGTGGAGCTTGGTGTGGCGGGACGCAACTTCGTTCTCGTCGGCGGGACGACCGGGATCGGGTTCGCCGCCGCCGAGGAGCTCGCCGCCAATGGTGCCAACGTGGCGCTGCTGGCTCGGAATCCAGAGCGCGCCCGAGCGCGGGCCGAGCAGTTGACCGCAGACTACGGGGTGGGTGCGGTCGGGATCGCCGTCGACGCCGCCGCTTCCGGTGATGGGGTGGATCGCGCCATCGACCGCGCGGCCGCAAGCCTGGGCCCCTTGCGCGGTCTGGCGGTCACCGCGGGACCGATGAAGCAGCAGGGGCCGTTCCTCGAACACGGTGACGAGTCGTGGGACTGGTATTACCAGTTGATTCTCATGGGAACAGTGCGGTCCTGCCGCGCCGTCATCCCGCACCTGCAACGCAACGGCGGCGGAACCATCGTGACGACGGCCGCGTATTCCGTTCGTGCGCCGAAGGTTCTGATTCCGCCGTACAACGCGCTGAAGGCTGCGGTGTTGACGCTGTCAAAGATCCTGGCGAAAACGCATGGGCCCGACGGCATCCGGGTGAACACCGTGTGCCCGGGACTGTTCGACACCGAGGTGAACGACTTCATCCGCGCCAAGCGGGCAGAACAATACGGGGTGGCGCTAGAGGACGCGATCTACACGCACCTGGCCAGCAACCCGGACTGGAACATGCGTGTCGCCCTCGGCCGTGGCGGTCGTCCCGAAGAAGCGGGCGAGCTGATCGCGTTCCTGCTCAGTGACAGGGCAGGGTTCATGACGGGCGCGGCCGTCAACATCGACGGCGGCACGGACTTCTGACGCTCTTCAGATCCCGATCTCGTCGGCGAGCAGCTTCCGGTGATACGAGGCGTCGCCCAGCAGATGTCCCGACGATTGAGCACGCTTGAAGTACAGATGGGCAGGATGCTCCCAGGTGAACCCGATGCCGCCGTGGACCTGGATGTTGGCGGCAGCGGCCCGGGCATACGCCTCCGAACTGCAGGCCTTCGCCAACGACGCCACCGCCGGCAATTCGGGCGAGCGTTTGGCCGCGGCCTGCACCGCGTAATAGGCCGCCCCGCGAGCACATTCGACATCGAGGAAGATATCGGCGCACTTGTGGCGGATGGCCTGGAATGAGCCGATGGGCTTGCCGAACTGCCTGCGGGTCTTCGCGTAGGCGACGGCCATCTCGAGACATCGTTGCGCGCCGCCGACCTGTTCGGCGGCCAGCGCGGCAGCGCCGAGCGCGAGGGTCGAGCGCAACACCGCCTCCGCGCCGCCCGAATGACCGACGAGCGACGCCGGCGTAGCACTGAATTCGATGCGGGCTTGTCTTCGGGTCTGGTCCAGGGTGGACAGTGCGCGGCGGGTGACGCTGTCGAAGCGGTCGACGGCGAACAGCGACAATCCGGAGTCGGTATGGGCGGCCACGAACAGCAGATCGGCGCTGCAGCCGTCGAGGACATAGGTTTTGGCTCCATCCACCACCCAGCCGCGGGCCGTTTCTCGCGCCCGCGTGCGGATCGCCACGGCCTCCCAGCGGCCCGACTCCTCGGTGACCGCCAGGCTCGCGATCGTGGCGCCGGATGCGATTCCCGGCAGGTATCGCCGCTGGGCCGCGTCGTCGCCCGAACCGAGGAGCGCGCTCGACGCCAGCACCGCCGACGCGAAGTACGGGCAGGGCACCAGGGCCCGCCCGAGCTCCTCGGCGACGACGCCGAGTTCGACAAAAGTGAAGCCCTGCCCGCCGAATTCCTCGGGGATCGCGAGCCCCACCAGGCCCAGCTCGTCGGACATCTGCACCCACAGCGAGGGGTTGTAGCCCAGCGGTGATTCCATCTGGCGGCGCACCTGCGCCTCGTCGGCCTTGCTCTCGAAGAAGGAACGCACGATGCGGCGCAACTCGTTCTGCTCATCGGTGAATCCGAATCTTATTTCCTGGCTTGACATCTCAAGACTCCGCAGTCCCGCGCCCGGTCGGGCTGACGCGCGGTGCTTGGACACCCCGGCGCAAAGTGCGCAACCACTCACCGACGGCGGCGGGGGCTGGGACCGGTGCGTCGAATCGTCCGGGATTGGCGGCCCAGAACTCTTCCCACGAGGGAAACGCGTCGTGGAACGAGCCGTCCTGGCCGGAGCTGCCGGGCCAACGCACCTTCTGTGGACCGACAGGCGGGTCGGTGATGTCGCTCCGGTACCAGAACAGCGGGGTGCGGCGCGCGAAATACCAATGGCCGGCCCGCCGTTCGTAGCGGTCCAGATAGGCAAGCATCTCGATGAACCACGCGGTCTCGGTTTCCAAGTCGTTGCGCGAGTAGACAAGTCCGCTGGCCGTGTCGGCATCGTGGACGTCGATGACATGGCCGAGGACACCGTGCGCGCTGCCCAGCAGCGTCGGACGCACCTCTGAGTCGTACCATTGGCGCATCGCGTCGCGGCCACGGCGTTTGCCCGGCACCCCGACGTCGTCGACGAAAAGATTTGCCAGGGAATCGAAGTCACGCATGTCCAGCGCCACCGCGTACCGTGCCGCCAGCTGACGAATCTCCTCGATGGCCTCCAGTCGTGCGACCCGCGCCTCCAACGTGGTCATGCCAGCTCCCCCGAGGTGACAAGCTGCACCAGCCGGGGCTTATCGATCTTGTTCGTGGTGGTGTACGGCAGCCGGTCGGCGTCGGGGAGGATCACCCACCGCTTGGGGATCTTGTACGCGGCCAGTTCCTTTCGGCACGCCGCGATGAGCTCGTCTTGTGAGGTGTGCCGCCCTTGATTGAGCACGACGACGGCGCAGACGACGGCGCCCTTGTCCGCGTCCGGAACGCCGGCGACATAGGCGATCCGGACGCCGTCGACGCCGCAGATCACCGCCTCCACCTCCACCGGTGCGACGTTGGCGCCCGAGGTCTTGATCATGTCGTCGGTGCGCCCGGCGAAATACAGGAACCCGTCATCATCGAGGTATCCGGCATCCTTCGTGTGATACCAGCCGTCGGCGTCGAACAGCTCGCCGTGCTGCCGTCCGACCATGCCGCGCATCATGGCCGTTCCCCGCACGCAGATTTCCCCGACCATCCCGTTGGGCACCTGTACGCCCGACTCGTCGATAACCTTGTGCTGATAACCGGGTGCGGATACTCCGAGCGAACCGCGCTTGGTTTCGGGCACCGGTTCGTGTGGGGGCCACCAGGTGTGCGAACTGCAGGTTTCGGTCATCCCAAGCTGTGTGACCAGCAGCGACGGGTCCACCGCGCGCAGTTCCGGCGGTAACAGGACCTGGTGGTATCCCGCGCGCAGACTTGACAGATCGGTGGACGAGAAGTCGGGATGATTCGCCAGTGACCGGCCCACGTGGGGGAATCCCGTTGCGTAGGTGGCCCGTTCGGATTCGAGCAGGCGCAGCACGTCGCCTGCGTCGAACTTGTGCTCGGTGAGAATGGTGGCGCCGGTCTGCATCGGTCCGAGCAGGCCGAAGACCAGCCCGGCAACCCAGAAGAACACCATCGGGATGTAGACCCGGTCGTCGGGCTTCCACTCGTGCTGCGTGGCGACGAAGCGAGAGTGTGTGATCGCGGTGCCGTGTGTGTGGATCACGCCCTTCGGGTCCGAGGTGCTTCCCGATGTGTAGATGACGACCAGGTCGTCGGACGGGCGGACGGTGGATTCGCATGCGCGCAGAAACGCCTCGGACACCGGCTCCGGCCACGTGGAAGGCCACCGCCGATCGGTGTCGCCCAGGGCGAAGATGTTGCGTAACTGAGGTACTCGTTCGATGGCGAGGGGTTCGTTTCCTACCGAAGGATCGCCGGTGGCCTCCGTGATCCGCGCCAGCATGTCCTTGCCGAGCAGCGAGTCGACCGATAGCAGGGTGTGGATATCGGCGTCGCGAAGCAGCCACCTCAACTCTGTCGGCTGAAAGAAGGTGTTGATCGGCACCGCGACCGCGCCGATCCGGGTGGCCGCCAGGAAGGCGGTCGCGAAGTCGGGCCCGTTGGGCGCCAGGATGCCGACCCGAACGCCTTTGGTGACGCCCGCCGCGAGCAGCCGCCGCGCCATCTCGGCAGACCTAATATCGGCTTGCCCGTACGTGATTCGCTCGATCGTCCCCGGACCGGCCGAGCTGACGACGAAGTCGTTGTCGCCGTACGCCCCGACCAGGCTGGCCAGCATCGACGGGACGACGGGTGCATACGGCAGCGGGTCGTAGCTGAACGTTCGTGCGGATTCACCCATGGCGCGTCATTCCACGACCCACCGCGGTTCCCGCTTCTCCGCGAACGCGAGCATCCCTTCCCGGTAGTCGGGATGGGTCAGCTGGTGTTGCAGCACATAGCGGTACGCGACGTCGTTGGCCGCGCGCAGCCCGACGTCGAGGCTGCTCCACATCGCCTTGATCGACGCCTGGACCGTCGCCGGCGAGAGTTTCGCGATGTCCAAGGCGATTTCGCGCGCCCGCTGTTGCAGCCGGTCGGCGGGAACGACCTCGTTGATCAGACCGACCTCGTAACCCCGCTGCGCGCTGATCCGGCCCTGCTTGGTCATCAGCCCGAGCTGCATCACCATCGACAGCGGCATCCTGCGTAACAGCACCGCGGGCTCGAGCGCGAACACGTTGCCCACGGCCAGATGCGTGTCGATCAGCTCCGCGTGTTCGGCCGCGATGATGAGGTCGGCGTCGGCGACCTGATGCAGCCCACCGCCGACGACCATCCCGTTGAGGGCGCAGATTACCGGTTTCCACACGTTGTGGTGCAGCCGCGAGCCGGGAACCTTGTTGCGGATGCCGCCCTCGGCCGTTGCCCGGATGTCCTGGCCCGCGGAGAATGCGCGGTCGCCGGCCCCGGTGATGATGGCCACCCGAATGTTGGGGTCCTCCCGCACCCGAGCCCACGCTAGGCCGAGTTCGGTGCGGGTCAGGTCGTCGGTGGCGTTGAGCCGCTCCGGTCGGTTGATCGTGATGGTGGCGACCTGCTCGCTGACGTCGAACAGGATTCTCTTCAGTTCCACGACATCCCCTGGCATCGATTCGTAGCAGTAAACACTACATCAGCATCTGTCTTGTCGTTCCGCATCGACGTCATGGCATCCACTGCCCACCCGACACCGAAATCAGCTGGCCGGTGACGTGTTTGGCGGCGGGTGAACACAAAAATGCCACCACGCTGGCGACATCCTCCGGCTCCCCGATGTTTCCGGTCAACGTCGTCAGGCGCATCTGTGCCAGCTCGTCGGACGTCTTGCGCGACAACAGCCACGGTGTCGCGGTAGTGCCAACGACGACGGTGTTGACCCGGATGGCGTGCTGACCGAGCTGAACGGCCATCAGCCGGCTCAACCCCTCAACTCCGGCCTTGGCGGCCGCATAGGCCGGCGGCCCGGTGCGCACCCCGTGGGCCGACACCGAGCTGACGTTAACAATGGCCCCACCGCCGTGGGCCACCATCTGCCGTGCGACGACCTGTGCCATCACGAAGGTGCCCTTGAGATTGACGTCGACAATGCGGTCCCAGTCCTCGTCCGTCTGCTCGAGAAACGTTCCGGGCAGCGTCATTCCCGCGTTGTTGACCAAGGCTCGAACGGGCCCGTGCCGCTCCGCCAATCCCTCCAGCGCTTCCTCGACCGCCCCACGGTCGGTGATCGACAGGTTCATCGGGACAAGCAATCCCGCCCTCGCCTCGTCTGTATCGTTCGCGCGTCCAATGGCCTTCGCATTCACATCGATCGCCGCGACCCGGTGTCCGCCGCAAATCAGTGCGGCCACAATGGATTCCCCGATGCCTCGCGCTCCCCCGGTGACCACCGCGAGGGGACGTGAGTCACCCGACACGCTGCTCACTCCCCCGCCCCGGTCCGGCAGCCGTGCCGGCGCGCTCGATCCCGGCGATCGAGGGCCGCACAAGCTCCACGGATTCGGTCATCAGTTGCGACAAGTCACCCTGGCCACCGGCGGCGACCCATGAATCGATCGCGGCGCGGTTGGCGGCGTTGATGAGAGCGGCGGCCAGCCGGGGGCGCAAGTCCGCTTGGACGTCGCTCCCCAGCCAGCGCGCGACCTCGGTGGTGAGCTGATCGATCCAGTCCTCGTTGATCCGCAGCATCGTCGCGCGCAGCGCCGGCAGGCTGTGATACATCCGCGCGCGGACCAGGAACATGTCGGGCTGCTCGACGATCGCCTGCGCCACGGCCGTCGACGTTTCGGCGAGGGCGTCCCACAGGGAGTCGGATCGCGCGGCGCGGAAGCGGCGGATCGCCTCCTGTAGCCGCTCCGCATAGCCGTCGAACAGGATGTCTTCCTTGTTCGCGAAGTGATGAAAGAACGTGCGCGGCGCGACCCCGGCGACCGCCGAAATCTGGTCGACGGTGGTCGCCTCGTAACCCTGGGTGGCGAACAGCTCGATCGCCGCATGGATGAGTGCCTGTCGGTTGCGCAACCCGCGGGCCCGTCGTTGGTCCATGCTCATACCCCTGCCAGCGTGGCGGTTCCGGAGCTCAGGGCGACGGCGTCGCCCTGCAGCGTCCGGAAGCGCACCGAATCTTCGGTTCGCCAGATCTCCGTCCGCAGCGGCGCATCGAGCTTCACCTGCTTAGAGAACCGGCAGGCCAAGGATGTCAGCGACCGCGGATCCCCGTCGCCGATCCGGCCGATCACCGCCCGGGCGGCGAATCCCAGCGTGCACAACCCATGCAGGAATACGTCGTCGAAGCCGTACTTGCGGGCCGCATCCGGGTCGATGTGCAGCTGGTTGCGGTCGCCCGAGAGCCGGTAGAGGGCGGCCTGCTCGGGCCGGACGACGTCGTCGAACACAGCGTCCGGTGGCCCGTCGGGATCCGGTTCGGCAGCGGGCCCACGCTCACCGCCAAATCCCCCCGCACCGAGGACCATGGTTTGGGATTTGGCGACGAACACGGTCCCGTCCTGGTCGGCGCCGCGGCTGGTCAATTCGACGGCGGCGTGTTTGCCCTTGTCCCACACGGCCGACACCTCCGCCTGCACGCACACTTCCCCACTGGCACCGATCGGCCGGCGCATTTCCAGCGACTGCGCCGAGTGCACGATCGGATACGTCCCCAGGTCGAGCACACCGCGCAGGTCCTTGACGGCCCACCAGTTCGCCACCAACGCAAACGTTGGCAGCACATCCGGACCGCAGGCCTCGTTGAGCATCCGCAGCTCGGCCGGCGGGCGGGCGCCCACGCCCAGCGCGTAGAGGATCACGTCAGTGTCGTCCCAGCGAAAGGTGCTCGGCGGCAGTGCAGTTCCGACCGCAGAGTCGAACGGCGCCACGGAACCTCCTACTAGACGGATTGACGATATGTGTTCAATCGTGCAGTATTGTCGCAGTCAGTGCAACTACTTTTCGAAGCGGACAACGGGAGGGACCGACATGAGGTTCGGCGTGTTCATCCTCGGCGACAAGCCCAACCACCTCAGCGAGCGGGAGGTGCTGGCCAACGTGCTGGAGGAGGCGCGCTGGGCGGAGGAACTCGGTTACGACGAGATCTGGCTGGCCGAACACCACTTCTCCCCCTACGGCATGCTCCCGGACCTGCCGCAGGTGGCGACGGCCATCGCCGCGCAGACCGAACGCATCCGCATCGGTACCGCGTGCATGGTGGCGCCCTTCCACGAGCCGATCCAGTTGGCCGAACGGATCGCCTTGGTCGACGTCCTGTCCGGCGGGCGCTTCGACGCCGGCTTCGGGCGCGGCTATCAGGCCCACGAGTTCAAGGGCTTCGGCATCTCGATGGAGGAGGCCACCGGGCGATACCAGGAGTGTGTGGAAATAGTCAGCCGCCTCCTGACCGAAGAAAGCGTCAGCTTCCAGGGCAAGTACTTCCAGGTCCAGGACGTCACGATTTACCCGCGGCCCGCGCAACAGCCGATCCCCGTGTGGGGCACCGTGATGAAGACGCCGTCGAGCTTCGAGTGGCTCGCCGAGAAGGGTTTCGGCGCGATCATCGGCAACCCCTATCAGGTCGACCCGGATTTGCAGGGGGCCCTGGACATCTACCTGAAGGTGCAATCCGAAAAAGGGCTCGACGCGGCCACCGGTAACGTGTGGGCGCTGCTCAATGCCTTCTGCCACCAGGACGACGCATTCGCCCGCAGTTACCCGCGTGAGAGCGTCGAGCTCTCCATTCAGACCCATCGCAAGTACTCGAGCCCGTTCGAGCGCGGCGGGGAGATACCGGCCGACTACAAGGCCTACTCGGACTGGTTCGACAAGCACGACAAGCAGAGCTACGAACAGGTCCTGAATTCCCACCTCACGCTGATGGGTGACCCGGACCGCATCATCGGCAAGATGCGCACGGTCATCGACATGGGCTGGCGGAACATCATTTTGCGGATGTCGCGCGGCGGCGCAATGGAGCGCACAAAAGTCTACGAGTCGATGAAGTTGTTCGCCCAAGAGGTGATCCCTGCGGCGACCGAGCTCGCGGCAGCCGCGGCTTGAGTCAGCAACTCGCCGACCGCATCCGCGCGGTGCTCGCCCTCGACCCGCGGGCGCCCGCGATCGAGCATGAGGGCCGGTGGGTGGATTGGCAGGCGTTGTCGGACATCGCCGCGGGCGCTCAAACGTCTTTGAGGCGAGCAGGTTTGGGGGAGGGATCCTCCGTCGGGCTGGTGCTGCGCAATCATCCCGCGATGGTCGGGGCCCTGCTCGGCGTGCTGCTGACCGACGGTTGCGTAGTCACGATCAATCCGGCACAGGGCGACGCCGGGCTCTGCGCGGACATCCGCGGGCTGCGGTTGCCCGCGGTGGTGGCCGTGCAGACCGATTGGGAGCGTCCAGGAATCGTCGACGCCGCCGCCGGGGCCCTGGGTGTTGCGCTGTCAAATGACATGGCCGGCGCCACCCTGGTGGCCGGGCTGGAACATCCCGGACCGGGCCCCTTCCGCCCGCCCGGTGACGGCATCGCCGTCGAGATGCTGACGAGTGGCACCACCGGCCCGCCCAAGCGGATACCGCTGTCCTACAGCTCCTTTGAGCACACCGTCGCGGCGGCGAGCGCGCATTACCGTGCTGGCGCCGGGCAGGACCCGGAACCGAGACTGCGTTCGGGTATCGCCATCGTCTCCTCGCCGCTGGTGCATATGTCCGGGCTGTTCCGCACGCTGCTCAACATCTGCGAGGGACGAAAGATCGCGCTCCTGGAGCGATTCCGGGTTCCCGACTTCGTGGATCTGCTACTCCGGCACCGACCGAAGGCCGTGAGCCTGGTGCCGTCGGCGATGGCGATGGTGCTCGACGCCGGGGTGGATCCGGAAGCGTTCTCGAGCGTCGAGGTGGTGACCTCGGGCACCGCACATCTGCCGGTCGACGTCCAGACGAGGTTCGAGTGCCGCTACGGCGTCGCGGTGCTGCCGTCCTACGGGGCAACGGAATTCGCCGGCGGGGTGGCCGGTTGGAACCTCGCTCTGCACCGGCAATGGGCGACCGCCAAACGCGGAAGCGTGGGGCGCCCGCAACGCGGCCGGGAGATCCGAGTCATGTCCCTCGAGGACGACACCGAGATGCCGCCCGGCGAGCAGGGCCGCATCGAGGTACGCACCGAAGGTGGGGACTGGGTGCGGACCACCGACCTCGGCCGGGTCGACGCCGACGGGTTTGTGTTCATCGACGGCCGCACGGACGACGTCATCATTCGCGGCGGTTTCAAGGTCAATCCGGACGACATCGTCGGCGTGCTCCGTAACCATCCGGCTGTCCGCGATGCTGGGGTCACCGGCCTGCCCGATGAACGGCTCGGCCGGGTGCCGGTCGCGGCGGTCGAGTTGACCGACGGCGGCCGCGCCACGGCGGACGAGCTGCTCGCGTACGTGCGTGAACGATTGAGCCGTTACTACGTCCCCGCCCGCCTGATTATCGTCGAGGAGTTGCCCCGCACGCCGTCGCTCAAGGTCAGCCAACCCGCGCTGCGCGAACTCTTCGAAGGGACAGCAAGTTGACGACACGTGGTGTGGCTGCCATTGCCGGTGTGGCCGATGAGGTTTCGGCGAGCGGGGTGATCGACGTTCCGCTGCGAGAGCTCGAGGCGCGCGTGATCACCGCCGCCCTGGCCGACGCGGGCCTGTCGCTACGTGACGTCGACGGGCTGTGCACCTGCACCGGCGGAACGCTCATGCACTCGGTCGAGCTCGCCGAGTACCTAGGAATAGCGCCACGCTTCACCGACGCGACGCAGACCGGCGGCGCCAGCTACGGGTTGTACGTCGAGCACGCCGCCGCGCCGATCGCGGCCGGCGAGGCGGAGACGGTGGTGATCGTCTACGCGTCGACGCCGCGCGCCGCGCGCAAGCGTGGCGAAAAAGGCCTCGGGGTCTTCGCAACCCCCGAGCGGCTGGAATGGGAGACGCCCTTCGGGGTCATGCTCCCGATCAGCGCCTACGCGCTGGCGGCCAATCGGCACATGGCGACCTACGGGACGACGCCCGAGCAGCTGGCACAGATCGCCGTCGACACCCGGCGGTGGGCGGCAATGAACGAGCGGGCTCACCTGCGCGAGGCGATCAGCGTGCGGGACGTCCTTGAGTCCGGCTTCGTCGCCGAACCGCTGCACAAGCTGGAGTGCTGCCTGGTCACCGACGGCGCCGCGGCGCTGGTAGTCACCAGCGCCGAGCGTGCCCGCGACCTGGCCAGGCCGCCGGCCTTCGTCCTGGGTGCGGCGTCGGCGGCCTCGCACGCGATGATCTCTCAAATGCCCGATCTCACCGTCACGCCCGGGGCGGTGTCCGGGCCGGCCGCCTTCCGCGCCGCGGGCCTCACCCCGGCCGACATCGACGTGGTCGAGCTGTACGACTCGTTCACGATCACCGTGTTGCTGGCGCTCGAAGACTTGGGCTTCTGCGGCAAGGGCGAAGGGGGTCCGTTTGTCGAGGACGGCGCATTGGGACCCGGAGGGACCCTGCCCGGTCAGACCTCCGGCGGCGGGCTCTCCTACACCCACCCCGGCGCGTTCGGGGCCTTCCTGCTCGTCGAGGCAACGCGCCAGTTGCGCGGCGAAAGCGGCGAACGGCAGGTTTCGGACGCGAAAACGGCTGTGGCACATGGCACCGGCGGGGTGCTCTCGGCCACCTCGACGGTCATCTTGGGAACGGAGGCGACGCTGTGACCGATACGCTGCCGGTCCCGGAGCCCAGCCCGGTGTCCGCGCCCTTCTGGGACGCGGCCCGGCGGCGCGAGTTGACGGTCCAACGATGCGAATCGTGCGCGCGGCTCGTCTGGTACCCACGGTTCGTCTGCCCGCACTGCGGCGGCTCATCGCTGGTGTGGGAAAAGTTGAGCGGCGACGGCGTCGTCTACGCGGTCAGCGTCCACCACCGCGCCGCTCTCCCCGCCCTCGCCGACAAGGTGCCCTACTCGGTGGTGCTCGTCGATTTGGACGAGGGGGTCCGCATGATGTCGAACGTGTTCGGTCCCCCACCCGCGGTCGGCGACCGCGTCACCGTGGCGTGGGTGCCGCTCGAGGACGGCCGCAACCTCCCTGTCTTCGAGCCGAAGTGAGTCCCGACACCGCGCTGCGGCGCGCCCGCGAAGAGCTCGTGCTCCGGCACGTCGCGGCCGAGAATGCGCGCGACCTGGAGGCGGCGATGGCCACCTTCACCCATCCCCGTTACGAGATCATCCCTGCCGGAACCGTTTTCGACGGCGACGAGGCGGTCCGCGCGATGCTGTTGCAACAGTGGGCGGATCTCCCTATGCTGCGATATGCCGCGGAGGCGATCTACCACGGCGACAACGGTTTGGTCGTGGAAACCCGAACGACCGCGCCCGGCACACCGCTCGACATGTTGAGCATCAACATCTTCGGGTTCCGGGGGCCCGATCTTGTCTTGGAACGGTGTTATTTCGACCGGATGCTGCTCGCTGCGCAGCTCGAGTCGATCCGCACGCCCTAGGCGTCGACAGCGTCACGGACCGCGCGGACGAGTGCGGGGATGTCACGGTCCCGGTGGGCGGAGGGCAAGGGCCAGTGCGTCATCCGCAGGTCGGTCACGCCGGCGTTCGCCAGCGAGGCCGCTTCCGCGGCGGCCGCCGACAGGTCGGGCCGGTCATCGGCACTCGTCTGGATGCGCAGCGTCCCGACAACACCGAACCCGTCCGGGTCGCCGCCGGCGCGCTCGACCGCGGCGCGCATTCGACTTATTCCCCCGGCGACATCCCGCGCGTCCGGGCCCCACGGGATCCAGCCCCGTCCAAAACGAGCGAGCCGGCGAGCGACGGCTCGGTTCACCGTCCCGCTCACCCAGACCGGCACCCCGCCGGGCTGAACGGGTTTGGGCATCTGGTGTATCCGCTCGAAACTCAAATCGGCGGAGTGGTAGCTCACCTCGTTCTCCCGCCACAACCGCTGGCATACCTCGAGCGTCTGGTCCAGGATCGGCCCGCGCCGGTCGAAGTCCACCCCGGCTGCGTCGTATTCCTCACGCTGCCAGCCGACGCCCACCCCGACATCGAGGCGGCCATCGGACAGCACGTCCATCGTCGCCAGGGTTTTCGCAAGGACCGCGGCCGGGCGCAGCGCGGCGAGCAGAACGTTTGTGCCCAGCCGGATTCGCTCCGTCCTCGCCGCCAGGTACGTCAACGTCGTGAGCGGTTCCAGCCAGTGCCCGTCCGGCCCGGTCGGTTGGCGACCGCCTACGGTTCCGCCCGTCCGTGGATCCGCGTACGCGTCCATGTTCATGCCGAACGCGACGTGCTCCGACACCAGCAGGCGGTCGAATCCAGCGCCCTCCAACAGCTGCGCCCATTCGGTGAGGTGATTCCAATTGGACGGCGCCGCCGCCGAGTACGACGGAATCCCCATGGAAAGCTGGATCGATGCTGTCAACTGACTCCTCCGATCGACGCGCGCCGGTCTTCGGTGGCATCGACGACGACCCTGCGGTGTGCGATCCGCCACCGCCCCTCGGCGTCGATTACATACTCGTCCAGATAGCGGATGTGCATGACGTGGTTGCGACCGTCCTGCTCGTCAACGCGAAAGTGATTGGCGGTGCAGTAGATTTCGCCTACCGCAGATCCCCCCTCGATGACGTACAGGCCCTGGGCTATGAGGTGAGCCGTCCGCGCCCAGCGGGCGACGATGCCGATGACTCGCTGGATCTCGTCGTGACCGGTCAGCGTTCCGGGTTCGCGCCCCGGTCTTTCGACGAGCATCGAAGCGTCGGGCGTGAACACCGCCAGGAGCGCGTCGCGATCTCGGCGATCGACCGCCGCCGCGTACCTGCGGGACAGCGCTTCGAGTTCCGCATGGGGAACCGCCCGCGAGATATCCATCTGCTTCCCGTGCCGGCCGGACAGAGACCCGTCGACGATACCCCCCAGAGGTTGTCGGGTCAGCGGCCGGCGGTTTCGGTGCGCGCCTCGTCGGAGGGTCGTGCGCCGAAGCGGGGCACGGTGACGAGCCCACTGCCGTGTGCCTGGTTGACGGCACGCTGCAGCGGTACCAGCAACGGCACGAAGATGAGTTGGTCGGCGATCATCGGCGTCAGCAGGCGGTTGTGCACGAAGCCGAATGAGCTCCTGGTGATCGGGTCGGCCCAGCCGATGGTCCCGCCCAGACCGGCATGCCCGAAACCCCGCAGCAGGCCCGGCACTGGTGAACCGTGGTAGCCCAGGTGAAAGGACATCGGGAAGAAGACGTTCAGGTCCGGCCGAAAACTGCGCCTGCCAGTCAGCGACGTGACCAATTCCTCGGACAGGAATCGCTGCCCATCGATGCTTCCGCCGTTGGTGAGCGCCCCGTACATCTTGGCCAGCCCCCGTGCGGTCACCACGGCATTTACCGCGGGCATCTCGCTGTCCAGCAACGCCATGTCGCCCTGCAGCAGGGAGGTAATGCCGGGCACGTAGGTCGCACCAAGCGGGCCCGGAACCGGCAGTTTGGCGATCATGGAGATCAGCCGGCCGATGACCGGACCGCCCGAGAAGCGTTGGGGGAACATGGTTTGTGCGGCCTTCGTGGGCCCGTCGGCGGGCGGGCGCCCCAGGTGGATACCGTCCGTGTCCAGGGGTCCCGCGATCTCCGTGCGGAACAGCTCCCGCATGCCCTTGCCGGTGATCGCGCGGGCCAACCCGGATGCCAACCATCCGAAGGTGAACGCGTGATACGCCGCGCGCCCGGCGAGGCGATCGACCGGCGCCGCGGCGAGCCGCTCTTCCATGAACCGGTGATCGAGCAACTGCTCGGTGGTAATGGTCCCGAGCCGGGACAGGCCCGTCGTGTGCCGCATCATGTCGCGCACCGTGATATCGGACTTACCGTTGGCGCCGAACTCGGGCCAGTACTGCGCGATCGGGGCGTCGTACGACAGCAATCCACGGTCGACGAGCCGGTGCAGGACCGTCGATGCCACGCCCTTGCCGGCGGAGAAGACCATCGCGCCGGTGTCCGCCGACCAGGGCACCCGTCCGTCGCGATCGGACCAGCCGGTCCACACGTCGACGACGGGTTCCCCATCCACATACACGGACAGCGCGCCACCGCCATACCGTGGGCCGGGAAACAGCTTGGCAAACGTTCTTACTGCGCAGGCAAATCGGGGGTCGGCGGCACCGTGGACATGGGCGGGCAGACCGTCACCGGCCCGCAGGGCTGGTCGCTCGGGCATGGCAGTTGGAGTTCCCCTCGATAGTCAAGCGAGTCGCCCATCGGACGACTGAACAGATATCGTCATATTGTATTGTATGCTCGTCGGCGGAGTCCGCATGCGAAGGAGGGGTGATGGCCACGCAGGTAGACAGCCGAACCCGGGCTTTGAGCAGCGAACGGGCCGTCGAGTTGTACCGCCTCATGAGCAAGGTGCGCCACAGCGACCAGCGCGTGCGAAAAGGCCTGTCTTCCGGTGAGATCGCGATGAGCTACTGGCCGGTCGACGGCCAGGAAGCGATGTCCGCCGGGGCCGCGCTGGCGCTGTCGAGCACCGACCAACTCGTCACCACCTATCGCGGACTCGGCGACGTGGTGGCCAAGGGCATCGACCTGCCCGGGTACTTCGCCGAGATTTTGGGCCGTGGCACCGGCCTGTCGAAGGGCAAGGCCGGCGCCATGGGCATCTATGACCCCGAGCACGGCATCGCGTGGACCACCGGCATCGTCGGCGCGGGCCCCCTGATCGCGAACGGGATTGCACTGGCGGAGTCCATCAAGGGCAGTGATCGCGTCGTATTGGTGAGCTTCGGCGACGGGGCGACCAGCATCGGCTACGTCCACGAGGCCATGAACATGGCGGCCCTGTGGGCGCTTCCGGTCGTGTTCTTCTGCCAGAACAACGCGTGGGCCGAATGCACGCCGGTGGCGGGTTACACCCGCTCGGCGCGGCTGTCCGACCGGGCCGCAGGCTACGCGATGCCCGGCGTCACGGTCGACGGCACGGACCCGCACGCGGTTTACCGGGCCGTGGCCGACGCCGCCGAGCGCGCACGGTCCGGGGCTGGCCCGTCGTTCGTCGAAGCCGTCGCCTACCGGCTCCAGGGGCACTACTTCGGCGACCAGATGGTCTACGCCGACCCCGACGAACTGGCCGCAAAGCGCGCCGACCCGCCCTTCGCGAGGTATCGGCGGCGGCTCATCGAAGAGGGTCTGGCCCAAGAAGCCGACCTGGACCGCATCGACGCGGATCTGATCGCAGAGATTGACGCGGCCTTCGCCGCCGCCCGCGACGCCGACCCCCCCGATGCCGATGAATTGACCCGCGACGTCTTCGCCGGGCACGGCATCGAGCTCGCGCCACCGGTGACAGAGCGGGCCGCTATTCCCGAGGGTGACACCGAGACCCTCGGCCTCGTGCAGGCGATTCACCGCACGCTGGACCGCGCGATGGCGGCCGACGATTCGATCGTGCTGCTCGGCGAGGACATCGCCGACCCGTCGGGCGGCATGTTCAAGATCACCGCCGGGCTGTCCACCAAGTACGGCGCCGACCGGGTGCGTGACACCCCGATCGCGGAGTCCTCGATCATCGGCGCCGCGGTGGGTGCGGCCCTGGGCGGGCTGCGGCCGGTGGCGGAGCTCATGTTCGTGGACTTCCTCGGCGTGGCCATGGATCAGATTGCCAACCACGCCGCCAAGATCCGGTACATGTCCGGCGGCCGGCAGGGCGCACCGATGGTCATCCGCGCCATGATGGGGACAGCGGCCGGCCCGCAGCACTCGCAAGCGTTCGAGGCGTGGGCGATGCACACACCCGGCATCAAGGTCGTCTGGCCCAGCACCGCCGCCGACGCGGTCGGGCTGCTCAACGCCTGCCTCGGAGAAGACGATCCCTGTTTATTAATCGAGTCGATGAAGCTCTACTACGGCGGCGGCAAGGGACCCGTGCCGACGGCCGACTACGTGATCCCGCTCGGGCAGGCCGACGTCAAACGCGCCGGCACCGACGTAACGATCTGCACCTACGGCAGCCTGGTGCACGCCGCGCTCGCAGCCGCCGAACAGCTTGCCGCCGAAGGGGTTTCGGTCGAGGTGGTCGACCTGCGCACCCTGGTGCCGTTGGATCTGGCCACCGTCCTCGAATCCGTCCGCAAAACCCGTCGCCTGGTCGTCGCCCACGAGTCCGTCGGGTTCTGCGGGCCGGGAGCCGAAATCGCGGCGGCCGTCGGGACGGAGCTTTTCGGCGTGCTGGCTAGCCCCATTCAGCGCGTGGCCGGAACGTACACGCCCGTGCCGCGGGCGGCGACGCTGGAAGCCGCCTGCCGCCCCGACGCCGCACGCCTCGTCGAAGCCATCAGGAGGATCGTGTGACGGAGGTGCGGATGCCGAAACCGGGCGACGCGATCACCGAAGCGGAGGTCACCGAGATCTACGTCGCGGACGGCGCCCACGTCTCCGAGGGGGATCCCCTCTACCAGATCGCCACCGACAAGGTCGAGATGGACATCGAAGCGCCGGCCAGTGGCATCGTCACCTGGAAGGTCAGCGCCGGGACGACCTACGACGTCGGCGAACTGCTCGCCGTGATCGAGGCGCGGTGAGCGCGCTACCGGCTTCCGTCGACGTCGACCTCGGTGCCGCCGAGCTCGACGGGCGCATCGACGGCGACACCCTGACCGTCACCATCAACCGGCCGGAGAAGAAGAACGCCGTCACCGCCGACGGCTATCACGGGATCAAACGGGCCGCGATGATCGTCGCCGACGAACCGGACCTGAACTTCCTGGTGATCACCGGGACCGGCGATGTCTTCTGCGCGGGCGGCGATATGAACGCCGTGGAGAATCCGGATCGCACCTGGGATGCGTTCACCGAGTCCTACGACGGCACGCCATTCGAAACGCTCGGTAAGATACCGAAACTCGTCGTCTGCGCCGTCAACGGCATCGCCATGGGTGGCGGCTTGGTGATGACGTTGTTTGCCGACCTCGTCGTCGCGTCCGACCGTGCCCGGTTCCGGGTCCCCGACCTGACCCGCGGCGTGTACGAGGCGTTCGTCGCCGCCCGCCTGCCGCAACGACTGGGCACGCTGAGGGCCAATCACCTGATCTACGGCAATGATTGGATCGATGCGGCCGAGGCCGAGCGTCTCGGGCTGGTCGGCAATGTCGTGGCGCACGACAGCCTGGGGTCTCAGGTCGATGCGTTGCTCGAGCGAGTCCGAAAGACTGGCCCCGTCGCCCGCGCGGCCGTCAAACGCGAGATGGCACGCGCGCTGCCGCCCGTCGACGTGACCGGTTACTGGTCGTCGATCGGAACCGCCGAACAAATCGAGGCCTTTACGGCGTTCCTGCAGAAGCGATCGCCGGATTGGGCGGTCAGCCATGACCGCGACGCGTTCGTTCAGACCAGACGATCGGCGTGGCTGGCGCCGCGCGAGGATGGCTGACCGCCCATGACCGAGCTACCGCAGGGCACGTCGGAGTTGACCGGGTGCGAGGAGATCCTCGTGGCCGCCGACGGTCCCGTCCGGATCGTGACGCTGAACAACCCTGACGACGCCAACGCGGTCAACAATAGAATGCACACCGCATTCACCAGACTATGGGCGGATCTCGCTGAGGATCCCGAAGCGCGCGCGGTGCTCATCACCGGAACGGGCGACTACTTCTCCGCCGGTGGAAACCTGGTGGAGTGGTTGGAAACTCACGTGAACAACCCGGTGACACGCCGCGCCGGGATGCGGGACGCCCGGCGCATCGTGCGCGACATGATCGACTTCCCGCTGCCCGTGGTCGCCGCCGTCAACGGGCCCGCGGTCGGTTTCGGGTGCAGCATCGCGGTGTTGTGCGACATCGTCCTGATGTCCGACCGGGCGTTCTTCGCCGACACCCATGTCGCGAGCGGGCTGGTGGCCGGCGATGGCGGGTCGGTGCTGTGGCCGTTGCTGATGAGCCTGTTGAAGGCCAAGGAGTACCTGATGCTCGGCGAACGCATCAAGGCCGACAAGGCGGTCGAGTTGGGCTTGGCCAACCGAGTCGTGCCGCACGCGGAGATCAAGCAGGAGGGGCTGTCGATTGCACACCGGCTGGCCGCGTTGCCACCACGGGCCGTGCAGGACACGAAGCGGACGTTGAACCTGCACGCCCAGCGGGCGATCACCGGCATCCTCGAATACGGGATCTCCGCAGAGACTGAGTGTTTCACCACCCCCGAGCATCGCGCCGCCATCGACAAGTTTCTCGGCCGAGGGTGACTGTGAGCGATCCGCTGATTCGCCGCGAAGAACAAGACGGCATCGCCGTCCTTTTCCTTAACCGGCCACACCAACGCAACGCCCTGTGTTACGAATCCTGGACCGAGCTGTCGATCGCGCTCGGCGGGGTTGTCGCGTATGGCGATCGCGGCGTAGTCCTGGCCGGCGCGGGCGACTTTTTCAGCGCCGGAGGAGATTTGAAGACCGGGCCGGCACGCGGCAGCGGTCCGCTGGGGCCGGCGGCCCGCGTCGAACACGCCCAACGGGTAATGGAGCAACTCAAGGCGGTTCCCGTACCGACCATCGCAGCAGTCGAGGGCGCCGCCGTTGGCCTCGGCTGGAGCCTGGCGCTGTCTTGCGACCTAGTCGTATGTGCTTCCGATGCATTTTTTGCCGCCCCGTTCGTCGCGCGAGCGGTGGTGCCCGACGGCGGATTGGCCTGGCGCTTAACCCAGCAGCTGGGCCGCAACCGCGCCGCTTCGTTACTGCTACGGGGAACACGACTGCCGGCCACCCAGGCCGAACAGCTTGGGCTGGTGACCGAGATCGTTGAACCCGGATCCGCCGTCAGCCGCGCGCTGTCGATCGCTGACGAACTTTCTCAGGCCGACGCGGGCGCGATCGAAATGACCAAGCGGCTGATCAATTCGGCCGAGGCGGCTCAGCTCGCCGCGTTTCATCCGCTCGAGCTGGCGATGGCGACCGTGGCGCAACAACGTTCGGCGGCCGCCGAAGGACGAGCCGCCTACTCCTGACGTCAGCGCGGCATGCCCAAACCGACAGTCGAGATCAAGTCGCGCTGGATCTCGCTGGTGCCACCGCCAATCCTGTGAAGCAGGGACAGCAAGAGGCCTTCGGAGAAGTGCCCGTCGAGTACGGCGTCAGGGTCATCGGGCATGAGTTCGCCTGCCGGACCCAGGATTTGGGCCCCGAGTCCGCGTAGCTCGGCGGTCAGTTCGGAGTGATACAGCTTCGACAACGACGGCAGCGCGGGATCCAGCGCGCCGGCAGCCTGTTGGTGCGCAACCCGATACGACAGGGCGCGGCCCACCTCCACGCGTTCGACGGCTCGGGCCAACGCGATACGGTTGGCCGGATCGGACAGGGGATCGTGCGTTGAGCCCTTCCGCGCATGGCACCAGTCGATCAGCTCGTCGAGATAACGCTGCGCCTGGGCCGCCCTGGTGATGTTCGACCGCTCGGCGTCGAGCAGCGCTTTCCCGACCGTCCAGCCCTCCCCCTCGGCCCCGACAAGATTTGTGGCGGGCACGCGCACACCGTCGAAGAATTCCTCGGCGAAGGTCGGATAGCCTGTCATGGATCGGATGGGCCGGCGCGTGATGCCCGGACTTTCCAGGTCCACGAGGAAGAACGAGATGCCGGCCTGGCGCTTGTCGGACACCGGCGAGGTGCGGGCCAGGACGAAGATCCAATCGGCGAGCACGCCGTTGCTGGTCCACGTCTTCTGTCCGTCGAGGACGTACTCGTCGCCGTCTCGCCGAGCCGTCATTCGCAGCGACGCCAGGTCCGAGCCGGCCTCAGGTTCCGAATAGCCTTGTGCCCACATGCGTTCCGATCGAGCGATGGCCGGCAGGTGCTCGGCCTTCTGTTCGGGCGTGCCGTATTTGAACAGCACCGGTGCCAGCATGTTGACTCCATTGGTGTTCACCAGCGGTGCGCCCGCATAAGCGAGTTCCTCGCGGATGACCACCTGTTCGACGATCCCGCTTCCGCCTCCCTCGTACTCGGCGGGCCAGTGCGGCACGAACCATCCCTGCTCGTGCAGCGACTTGCAGAACGCGACCGCACGCTCGTGGGCATCGCGCGGCAGGTAGTCGGGATTCGCGGCGGTGCGGCGGAATTCGTCCGGGAGGTTGGCTGCCAACCACCGGCGGACGGAGGCCCGCAGTGACTCGGTGCTCTCATCACCGCCGAAGCGAATGATCGGCTTTAACGGCATGGCTAGATGCGCTCGGTCGGTTTGGAGCCCTTCTTCATCAGCTCCGCCATGAACTCCTGGAACTCCTTGCTGCCGGTCACCATCGCCTGCAGGTCGTTGGTGGCCTGTTGGTGGGTGCGGAACCCCATGGTCTCCCACGCGCGGATGACGCCGGACTTGACGGCCTGCAACGTGATCAGCGGCGCCTTCGCGATCTGTGCGGCCAGTTCCTCGACGGTGGCCTCGAGCTCATCGGCCGGGACCACCCGGTTTACGAGACCGAACTCGAGCGCTTCCGCCGCGCTCAATCGCTGCGCGGTGTAAAGGTATTCGGCGGCCCGCTTGTAGTTCATGAAAATCCACGGCTCGAACATGGTCTCGGCGCCCGGCAGACCGAACCCCGGCACAAGAGGCATCTGAAACCACGCGTCCTCGGAGCAGACAGTGATCTCGGGGATCAGCGCCCAGGTCGTGCCCCCGCCGATCGCGTACCCGTGCACCTGGGCGATCACCGGCTTCGGGAATTCCCACAACTTCAGCACCGGCCACAGGAACAACTGCGCGGCGGAGCGCCACACCTTTCCGGACGCTTGCAGTTCGGCCATGAACTCCGGATACGCGCCGGTGGGGATGTGACCGGAGCAGAACCCCTTGCCGTTGGCCTTGATGATGACGACCTTGATGTCATAGTCGTACTGCGCGTCGTCAAGCGACTGGTTGACGCTGTGGACCATTTCCGAGCTCTGGGCATTGGCGGCGTCCGGGTTGTTGAGGATGATCCGCGCGATCGGGCCGTCCTTCTGGTAGATCACGTGCTCGAGTTCCCGCGTTTCCATCGTTCGTCCTCCTCAACACCGGGCAGACGATCACCACGCCGTCAGCATGGTGCAACTATACAGATAATGTATTAGTGTTCTCCGGGAAGGGACGGTGCCGATGACAACGATGGAGTTACGTTGGGATCCGTTCGACCACGCGTTGCACCAGAATCCGTACGGCGTCTGGAAACGGCTGCGCGACGAAGCGCCAACTTACTACAACGACCAGTACGGCTTCTACGCTTTGAGCCGGTTCGCTGACGTGATGGAAGCGTCGCTTGATACCGAGACGTTTTCCTCGTCGCACGGGATCACCCTCGACGCGATCACCGACGAGCCCTGGCCGCCGCCCCGGGCGATGATCATGATGGATCCGCCCGACCACACCGCACTGCGAAAGATGGTCAATCGCACCTTCTTCCGCACCCAGATCGCCCAGCTCGAGGACCGGGTACGCTCACTGTGCTGCGCCTACCTGGATGCGTTCGTCGGCACCGACGGCTTCGATTACGTGCGCGACTTCTCGATGAAGCTCCCGGTGATGGTGATCAGCTCGCTGCTGGGTTTCCCCGAGGAAGACCACGACAACCTGCGTGAGTGGTCGGATGCCCAGCTGCATCGCGACGAGGGCACGACAGAGCTGAATGAGGAGGGTCAGCAGGCCAACGCGAAGCTGCTGGGCTACTACGCCGATCAGATTCAGCGACGGCGGACCGCACCGACCGACGACATCGTCGGCAACCTGATGAGCTCCGACCTGGTCCAGGCGGGCCGCGAGACCCGTCGCCTGGACGATGGCGAAGTGTTGATGTTCATCGCGATGATCAACGTCGCCGGCAACGAGACCGTTGCCCGCCTGCTGGGGTGGGCCGCGCTGACACTGGCGCGATACCCCGACCAGCGGGCCAAGCTGGTCGACCGCCCCGACCTGATCGGCAACGCCGTCGAGGAACTGCTGCGCTACGACGCCCCGTCGCCGGTACAGGGCCGCTACACGAAACGCGACGTCACCTACCACGGCACGCTCATCCCGGCGGGCTCGCGCGTTGCCCTGCTGACCGGGTCGGCGGGCCGCGACGAACGCCAATACGAGAATCCCGACGTGCTCGAGGTCGAGCGCACGGGGATCCGGCACATCAGCTTCGGCCATGGTTCACACTTCTGCCTGGGCGCGGCGCTGGCCCGCCTCGAGGCCCGGGTAGCGCTCGAGGAGACGCTGAAGCGTTTCCCGACCTGGGACGTCGACCGTCACGCGGTGACGTACGTGCACACCAATTCCGTGCGCGGCCCCGCCAGCGTCCCGATGCGGCTGTGACCCCCGGCCTTACCGTCCGCACCGAAGGTGCGGTGCTCTGGTTGGTATTGGACCGCCCCGAGGCCGGCAATTCGGTGACGCGGGCGGTGCAGCAGGCCCTCATCGAAAACCTGCGCTCCGCGTCCCACGACGCGGGCGTCAGGGCGGTGGTGCTCACCGGCCGCGGTGACAAGCATTTCTGTACGGGGCCGAATCTTCGGGATCCCGGAATGCAGCCCAAGAAAGACCGGGTCGCGGGCGACGCCGCCCGCATCCTGCGCACCGGGTCCCAGGCGGTGGTGTCGGCGTTGCTGGACTGCGAAAAGCCGGTGTTGTGTGCGCTCAACGGGACCGCCGCCGGGGTGGGCGCCAGCATGGTGCTGGCCTGCGACCTCATCGTGGCCTCCGAAAGTGCCCGCATCATCGAGCTTTTCGCGCGGCGCGGGCTCGCGCCGGACGGGGGGGCCGCCTATCTGCTGGCGCGCAAGGTCCCGTTCAACGTCGCAAAGCAGCTGCTGTTCTTCGGCGAGGAGCTGTCCGCAGCGGAGGCCGAGCGCCTCGGTTTGATCAACAAGGTCGTCGCCGCCGACGACCTGGAGGCCGAGACGGCCGCGTGGGCCCAACGGCTCGCCCGCGGGCCGACCCGGGCGCTGGCGGCGGCCAAGGCGATGCTGAATCAGGCATTCGACGTCGACCGCGATGCCGCTTTCCGCACCGAGGCGCTGTTGGTGGAGCAGGTCGCGGCGACCGACGACGTCGCGGAGGGCATGGCGGCCTTCACCGAGCGACGCGACCCGGACTTTCGTGGACGCTGAATGACGCTGCATCGGAACGCCGCATCGCTGGACGGCCGGGTCGCCGTCGTCACTGGCGGGGGCGGCGGGATCGGAAGCGCCATCGCCGCGGCCTTCACCGAATTCGGCGCGCGAGTGGCGATCTGGGAAAGGGACCAGCAGAGTGCGGCGGCGGTGGCCGCGCGCATCGGCGGCCTCGCGTGCGTCGCCGACGTACGCGACGCGGAGCAGGTCGATGCGGCACTCACCACCACCGTCGACGCGCTGGGGGTTCCGACCATCCTCGTCAACAATGCCGGCGGGGTCTTCTGGTCCGGCCTGCTGGACACCTCCCCCAACGGCTGGGATGCCCTGATCCGGATCAATCTGACCCAGGTCCTGCTCTGTACGCAGCGCGTAGCGCGGGCCTTGGTCGAGGCGGGACGAGGCGGCAGCGTCATCAACATCAGCACCATCGAGGCGGTACGCGCCGCGCCCGGGTTTGCCGCCTACGCCGCGGCCAAAGCGGGCGTGGTCAACTTCACCAAGACCGCGGCCCTGGAACTGGCGCCCCACAATATCCGCGTCAATGGGCTCGCACCCGACTTCACGCTCACCGAAAGCCTGGAGAAGATGGCACCGAACGGCGTGGAGAACGCCAAACTCATGGTGCCGATGGGTCGGGCCGGCCACGTCGACGAAATGGCCGGCGCCGCAATATTCCTCGCGAGCGACCTCAGCGCATACGTGACCGGGCAGACGCTGCACGTCGATGGCGGCACATCGGCGGCCGGCGGCTGGTATCACGATCCGCAATCGGGGCGCTACATACTCGGCCCGCCGACCCCGGTGCCCTAGTCCCGATGCACGACGCCGAAGTCCGGGACCTGTTGGCGAAAGAAGAGATTCGTCAACTGCCCTACCGTTACGCCGCCGCGATCGAGACGCGGGACGTCGGTGCGATGGCCGAATTGTTCGTCCCGCACGCCCGGTTCGGCGAGCACGGTGAAGGTCGCGAGGCGCTCCACCGGCTGATGTCGGCCAGCATCGACGCGAGCGTGTTCGCGGTCATCCTTATCGCTAACCACCTCGTCGAGCTGGACGCCGACGACCGCGCTCACGGGCAGGTCTGGGCCCAGTGCTTTGCGCAGACCCACGCCGAGGGGTTTGTCGAACAGCTCATCAAGTACGAAGATCGCTACGAACGACACTGCGGGCGTTGGCTTTTCCTGCACCGGAGGCATCGCCTGTTCTACGGCGTGAGCCGCCGGTCGTCGCCCCTGACACAAGAAGCCGCATCCTGGCCACGAAAGCAGACCGGCGTCGGTGACCTGCCGCTGACCGATCCGGTCTTCACGGCTTGGTGGCAGAGCAAAGCCGACGGGGAAACGCGGCCGTGAGCGCCCACCGCCGCTTAGCCGAGGGGCTGTCCTTCCCCGAAAGCCCGGTCGTCTACGACGACGGTTCCGTCGTGGTCTCGGAGATGGCGGCCGGCAGGATCACCCGCGTCCGCCCGGACGGCGTCACCGAGACGGTGGCCGAAACCGGCGGCGGCCCCAACGGGGTGGCGCGGCTTCCGGACGGTCGGCTGGTGGTCTGCCAGAACGGCGGTTCTACTTTCGGCCTCGGCCCGTGGCCGTACGACTTCGCCGGCTGCGCAACACTTTTCCGGCCGGTGGGGCCGCCCGACCACCCCGTCCTTCCCGCGCTGCAACTGGTCGAAGCCGGTGGTCAGGTCAGCACCCTGTTCACCGAATTCGTCACGCGCTCCGGCAGCACGGTGCCGCTGATGCGGCCCAGCGACATCTGCGTTGACGGCGACGGGGGCTTCTATGTCACCGACGGCGGAGCCACACGCGACCGCAATCGCAGCATGACGGGGCTGCTCTACGGCACCGTCGACGGCATGCTGCGCGAGATCGTCTACCCACTAGAGATGCCCAACGGGGTGGCCCTGTCGCCGGATGGGACGTTGCTCTACGTGGCCGAGACGCGCACGCGCCGGATCTGGGAATTCACGCTCGACGGGCCCGGCGCGGTGTCCCGGGCGCGCGGTCTGGCAACGGTGCCCAGCGGTGGTCCGCTGAATATCGGAGGCGCCGATGGCCTCTGCGTGGACGCGGCCGGCAGGATCCTGGTCGCGACACTCGGGACCGGCGGTCTCACCGTCATCTCCCCGACCGGCGAACTCTTGGGCACGATCTCCGCCGACGACCCGATGACGACCAACGTCGCACTAAGCCGCGATGGCGAGACGTTGTTCATGACGCTCGCCTCGTCGGGACGACTGGTCATGGTGGAGAACTGGCGCGAACACGTGGGCGCCGCGCAGGCGTCGCCGTGAAGCTGGTCCGGCGCCGGCTGCGTTCGCCGTTCGCTCCCACCGGCAAATCACTGGTGATATCGGCGGCGATCGTCCCGACTGCCATTGGCTCAGCCCTGATCGCAGCACTGACCGCCTGGGCTCTGCCGACCGGTGCGGCGCTCCGCGAACACCACGTGATGTTGGTCAATATCGTCGCAGGGCTTTGCTATTCGGGCATTGCCCTGCCGCTAGCCGGACTATGTGGATACATCTTGTTGAGCCTGCCGGCGGGGGCAAGCGATGCCACCGCGCGCCGCGTCGTCCTGGCCATCCCGATGAGGATGGCCGTGATCCATGGAACCGTATGGTCGGCGGCGGCCGTCGTTTTCGTGCTCACGAATTTCGATACACCCTGGCTGGCCGCAACCCTCGGAGTGTCGATTCTGCTCGGAGCCATCGTGACAACCGCACTGTCCTATTGGATGTGCAGGATTGCGCTGCGGCCGGTTGCGGCCAGGCTGCTCACCGAAGACCCGCCGACACGGCCGCGGGGGCCCGGTCTGCGGCTGCGCGCGGTGAGCGCCTGGGTGATCGGAACGGGCGTTCCGGCGCTGATGGTCATGCTCGTCGCCGCAAGCGCCCTCTTCGTCGAGTACTCGGCGCATCGGCTGGCGCTGGTTGTCCTCGTCCTTGGGGGCTGCACAATGGCCTGTGGCCTGGTGGTCGCCGCATTCAACGCGTCATCCATCGCCGATCCCATCGACGAGGTCAGGGACGGCATGCAACGGGTGCAGCGCGGCGAATTCGACGTGTCCGTAGCCGTTTTCGACGCCTCCGAGCTGGGCCTGTTACAGGCGGGCTTCAACACGATGGCGACCGGACTGCGTGAACGAGAACGGCTCCGCGACCTGTTCGGCCGCCACGTCGGCAAGGACGTGGCTCGGTTGGCCGAGCAACTGGCCGCCGCCGGTGACCAGATTGAGATGGGCGGAGTCAACCGCGACGTGGCGGTGCTGTTCGTGGATTTGGTCGGCTCGACACGACTGGCCACCACACTGGAACCACCCGAGTTGCTGGCGACGCTCAACGACTTCTTCACGATGGTCGTGAACGCGGTCGAAGCGAATCGAGGCTTTGTCAACAAGTTCGAGGGGGACGCGGCGCTGGCGGTCTTCGGCGCTCCCCTCGACGACGATGACAGGGCCTCGCATGCACTGGCGACGGCGCGTGAACTCAACAGGTTCCTGAATCCGCCAGGGGCACCGATCAGTGCCGGCATCGGAGTGTCGGCCGGCATGGCGGTGGCCGGCAACGTCGGCCACCCGGGCCGTTACGAATACACGGTGATCGGCGACCCGGTCAACGAGGCGGCAAGGCTCACCGAGGTCGCCAAGCTCTCGGTCGGCGTCGCCGCGTCGGCCGCGGCACTGGTCATGGCCGGCCAGGAGGAGTCACGGCGGTGGCGAGTCGTCGACTCCAAAGTGCTACGCGGCCGGGCCGATTCGACCGAAATCGCCGTCCCGGTCGACTGACGTTCAGGGCCTGAAGCTGCTCAGACCTTACGGGCCTTCTGCTCCTCCATCTTGTTCATGAAGGCCTCGAGGCCGACGCCGCCGTGGTCGGCCATGACCTCGTCGTAGTCGTAATCGGGCGCGTTACCGCCGTTAGGGCGCCACCCGGCATCCGCGGTACAGGATTTGAAGCCGTCCTCGGGGAAGGCGTACCAGCGCCGCGTGTTGAGTTCGACGATCTTGGCGGCCTCCTCGTCGGGCACGTCCGCGAGCATCTCCTCGGCGCGCGCCCGACTTTTGGGCCAGAACGAGTCGGAGTGCGGATAGTCGCATTCCCAGGTGATGTTGTCGATTCCAATCTGGTGGCGCATCGACATTCCCACCTCGTCCTCGATGAAGCATCCAGAGATGTTGCGCCGGAACAACTCCGACGGCGCCACCGTGGGGTGGATGTTCTGGTAGAACTTGTGCTTGCGCCAGACGTAATCCGCGCGCTCGACGAGGTACGGCATCCAGCCGACGCCGCCCTCGGAGAACGCGACTTTGAGGTTCGGGTGCTTGTGAAACACCGGCGAGAAGATGAGCTCGGTCGCCGCGGCCATGGACGTGGTGCCCATCAAGGTGATCATCACCGCGAAGGGTGCCTCGGGTGCGGTCTGGGGTGGGAACCCGCCACTGCCGAAATGCATCACCGCGGTCAGGTTGGTCTCTTCGAGCGCCGACCACACCGGCTCCCAATACGCGGTGTGGTAGCTGGGCAGCTTCAGGTTCGTCGGGTTATCCGGCAGTCCGATCGCCCGCGCCCCTTTGGCCGCCACCCGCTCGATCTCGGCGACGATCAACGCCTGGTCCCACAGCGGCGTGATCGCCATCGGGATGAACCGGGCCGGGTCGGTGGCGCACCATTCGTCGAGTGAGAAGTCGTTCCACGCCTGGACGGACAGCTGCGCGAGTTCCTTGTCCTCGCCTTCCAGGAAAACGGTGCCACAGAAGCGCGGGAAGGACGGAAAGCACAGCATGGCGTGCACGCCGTCGATGTCCATGTCCGCCAGTCGGGCCTTCGGGTCGTAACACCCGGGAATCATGTCGGCGTAGCGGATCGGATCAACGCCGAACTCCTCCGGTGACTTACCGGCGACAGCATTCAGTCCGATGTTCGGATACGGCCTGCCCTCGTAAACCCACTGCTGCACAGGCGGAGCACCGTCGCGCGGAAAATCGACGATGCGGGGACCGTCGTCCAGGAATTTCTTCGGCAGCCTGTCCGCCCAGACCTGCGGTGGCTCGATCAGGTGGTCGTCGACGGACAGGAGTTTCATCGAAGGTTGCAGCGGCATTGTGGGCGTCGTCTCTCGAAGTCGTGCGATACGGTACAAGTGAACAGATTGTGACTAGTTGACTATAGCCCCGATCCTGGCCGGAGCTCAAACGATCAGGGCGCATCGAGGAGGACCATGACAGAACCCGAAACCCCGCCGTCGCGCATCCCACACGACGATTGGGCGGACCAGGACCTGCTCACCAAAGGCGAGGCGGCCGAACGCCTCGCCGCCGAAATCGCCGAGGTCACTGCCAAACTCGACGCGTCGGACGGCAAGGACGAGACCCAGATGCGACGACTCAAAGGGCTCCAAGAGGCCTATAAGCACCTGTCCGGGGACCAGCAGGGCTGAGTGGGCGCGCTCAGGTCCGCGGCAAGCCCAGCACCCGCTGGGCGACGATGTTGCGCTGGATCTGGGCCGTTCCGCCATAGATGCCGGCGGCCCGCGACCACACGTAGATGTCCCATTCCAGGCCTTCGGTGAGCAGCGGGCCGCTGGCCGACAGATCCATCATGGTGCGGGCGAAGAACTGGTCGGCACGTGTCATGAGCAGCTTGTCCACCGAACCCTCGGGCCCGGGAAGCTTTCCGTTTTGACGCTCCGTGAGCGACCGTAAAACCTTGATCTGCAGCGCGCGCAGCTCCACGTAGGCCTGCCCGAGCCGGGCCCGGGCCGACGGCGAGTCTTCGAGCCACCCGACGCGAACGTCGTCCTCGAGGCGCCGTAACTGCGTTTTCAGCCGGCCTATCCAGTTGATGTCGCTGGGACCGCGCTCGTAGGCAAGCAGCTGGTTGGCAATGGACCAGCCCTCCCCCCGCCCGCCGAGCAGGTTGCTCGCAGGTACGTCCACATCGTCGAAAGTGATCTCGGTGAATTCGCGGTTGCGCGCGGCGTTCACGATGGGACGCACCTCGATGCCGGGCGTCGACATGGGCACCAGCAGCACTGAGATGCCCGCGTGCTTCGGTGCGTTCGGCTCGGTGCGGCACAGCAGGAAGCACCAGTCGGCGACCGCCCCGAAGCTCGTCCAGATTTTGCGGCCATTGACGCGAAACATCTCGCGCCCGTCGGTGTCGATGAAATCGGCCCGGGTCTTGAGACCGGCGAGGTCGGACCCGGCCTCGGGTTCGGAAAACCCCTGGCACCAGCGCACGCGGCCGGACAACAGCCCGGGCAGCAGCGTGTCGCGCTGCTCGTCGGTCCCGAACAGGCGCAACGCGTTGCTGAGGTGACCGACCCCCTCGATGGGCGCGGCGCCGGCCCGACCGAGCTCGTCGTTGAGGATCGCCTCGTATACCGGCGCCTTACCATGTCCCCCATACTCGACGGGGAAGGACAGCCCGATGTATCCGGCTTCATAAAGCGTTTGGTGCCAGGCGTTTTGCGCGTCAGCCCGCGCAGCCGGGTCGTCGGGGATCGCGGCATCGGCAGCGTGGTCGGACAGCCACTGCCTGAGGTCGGCGCGGAACTGCGCTTCCGGTGCGGTGTCGTTGAAGTCCATGGCTAAGCGAGCTCCCGGTTCGCCAGTCGCAGCGCGGCGATTGCCGCGTAGTGCACCGCCTCGTCGCCGAACAACCGCCGGTCCAACAGCGCCCGGCGTAGCCGCAGATGCGAAACGTGCTCCCAGGTGATCGCGATGCCGCCGAAGACCTGAACCGTGGTCTCCACCACCTCCCGGCCCGCGGCCGACGCGTATGCCTTGGCCGTCATCGCCGCCAGTCGCGCCTCGTCGGCCGGCGCGTGGTCGATCGCCCACGCGGCGTGCCAGAGGCAACTCCGGGCGCCTTCGACTTGCACCAGAGCATCGGCGAGCAGATGACCCACGGCCTGAAACGAGCCGATCTTGACGCCGAATTGAGCCCGCTCGCCCGCATAGCGGACCGCGTCGTCCAGGGCACCCTGCATGATGCCGACCAGGTCGGCGGCGACGGCTGTCATGGCCAACGACTCCACCCGCCGCCACCGTTCGTCATCGATGGCCTCGCCGGTCACCACCCCCGATGCGACCGAATCGGCTGGCAAACAATGGAATTCACGGGTCAGGTCCAGTCCGCGAGGGTCGGCGCCGCACAGTGGTGCGCACACAAGCCGACGTTGTCCGTCGGTGCGGGCGGTCAGTAGTCCGTGGGTGGCGCCCGCGGCGTCGAATGCCACCCCAGGTCGGTGAGCCGAGCCGAAACCCATCAGGTCGGGGCCCAGTACCGGCGCCAGCCGAAGGCTGCCTTCCGCGATGAGCTCCAGTTCCTTCTCGGCTCCGGCCGCCTCCAGGAGTTCGGTGGCCAGCACCGCCTGACCCGTCACCGGAACGGCGCTGAGGGTTCTCGCGAGTTCTTCGATCACGATGACGGTTTCGACGCCGCTCGCCTCGAGCCCGCACAGGCGCGGCGAACGCAACGTCGGCACACCGAGATCCACCAGGCGGCGCCACTGGGCGTCGAGCGCTTCGCCGGTCGGGATCTCGTCCGCACTGGAAACCCCCACGCTCTCCCCCAGCTGCGCGGCGGTGTCGCGGAGCAGTTGCTGCTCGTCGGTGAAAGCGATCTCCATGGTCAGCGCAGGGTCATCTCCACGCTGGTGTATCCGCGCACCGTCGCGGTGAGCACGCGTTCGCGCGCGCCGATGGCGTAGTCGGGGAACCTGTCGGCGATGTACTCGAACACCAGCTGCGCCTCCCGGCGCGCCAACCATTGCCCGAGACAGATGTGGATTCCCCACCCGAAATACACGTCGGTGCCGCGCGGCCGGTCGATGATGAAGCGGTCGGGATCGTGATAGCGCCGTTCGTCGCGGTTGGCGCTGCCCAGGAGCAGCAGCACCCAGTCGCCGGCGTCCATGGTGACGCCATGACGATCGATCGGCCGGGTCAGGGTGCGGGCCACCCAGTGGCTCGGCGTGTCGTAGCGCAGCGCCTCGTTCACCGCGGCGGGAATGAGGCTGCGGTCCTTCACGATGCGCTGCCACTCCTCGGGGTGCTCGGCGAGCGCGACGAGGCCATTGGAGATCAGCTTCTGCGTGGTTTCCGAGCCGGCGGCGGACAGGAGATTGCAGAACATCAGCACCTCGTGCGCGGTCAGGGAGCGGTGGCCGCCGGCTTCGGGGTCGTCGAACGTGGCTTGCAGCACGACGCTGATCAGGTCGTCACCCGGGTCGGTGCGGCGCCGTTCTATCAGATCACCGATGTACTGGCTGATCAGGCGGTTGGCCTCGATGGCTTTGGCCGGCATCGCGACCTGCCCTTCCTCCCGGGTGAGGAAGGCCTCCCACCAGACGCGCAGCTGCGCACGGTCGCTGTGCGGCACGCCGAGCAGATCACCGATGACGTCCGTGGGCACCGAGAACGCGAAGGCCTCCATCGCGTCGACGGTGGTACCCGGTTGCAGCCGGCCCAGGTGCGTGTGGACCACCGCCCGCAGGGCAGACTCCATGGCGGCGACCGCTTTTGGCGTGAAGAAGCCCTTGAGTACCCCACGAATGCGGTCGTGGCGAGGCGGGTCCATCGAGATGACCGAGTACTTGCGTCCGTCGTTGTCCGGGTTCTCCGGTGCCGGACCACTCTTGGACGAGAACGTCTCCCAGTCCCGCAGAGCCCGCGACACATCGTCGAACCTGGACAGGACCCACCAGCGGTTTTCGGGATCCCGGTAGACCGGCGCCTCGTCGCGCAATCTCCGGTACACCGGGTACGGATCGTCGAAGATCGCCTTGGAGAACGGCGAATACATCAACTCGCTGGTCGCTGGCACAGCCACGACTCTATCATCGTGATGAACAATCGGACGCTGAGTGACTAACTGCTCAGTCGCTCGGCGGCGTGCGTTCGATCAACTCGATCCAGTTGCCGTCGGGGTCGGTGGCCATCAGTCCCCGGTTGCCGCCGTCGAATGTGACCGTTCGTTCCGGTCGGGCTTGGCCACCCAGGCGCTCGATGCCTGCGACGAACGCGTTCGGGTCGTCGACGCGGAACGACAGGTGCGTGAAGCCCACCGCGTTCATCCGGCGCGGCCGGCGCTTCTCGCGTACGCCCGGCGCCGGATAACTGAGCAACTCGAGGCGAAAACCGTCGCGCTGCAGGTAGACGAGGTCCAGCACCAGCCCGGGTACACCCAGCAGCCGCGCCGTCTCGGGCCCATCGACGCGCAGCCGACCACATTCGTCGAATCCCAATGCCAGGCAATAGAACTGGACAGACCTTTCGAGATCGCTGACGCACAGCCCGATATGGGTGAGGCGGTCACCGGAGCTCATGCGGTGTCGTCGGCGAGTTCGTCGAGCAGCGCGTTGTGTTCCCCGAGCAGGGGTGGCCGTGCGGGGCCGCCTGCCGCATTGGCGCCGAAGAGGTATGGCGTGCCCGGATAGCGGAAGGTCTCCCCCAGTTCCGGGTGCTCGACCGGCACATGAAATCCGCGGGCGGCGATGTGTTCGTTCTCGAAGGCCTCGTCGGGCGACAGCACCGCTCCGGCGGGGAATCCGCGTCGCTGGCTTTCCAGGAAGTACTCGTTGGCCGGCATCCGGGAAGCGATCAAGGTGATTGCGTCGCGGGCCGCCGTCAGTATCGCGGTGGTCTCGTCGTCGGCGCCGATCATCGCGATGTCGACCGGCTCGTCGCGAGCGGCGGCCATTTCCAAGAACACCGCCTCGGGAAGGTCGTCGGCCAGGCCGAGGTCCGCGAGCCAGTTCAGCAGGTTCGCGAATTCGGGTGGCTTGCGAGGCAGCACGCCGGTGGTGGCGTAGGCGCCGTCCGCGCATCGGACCTGGGTCGGCTGGCTCGGCGTGAAGTACGCGTGACGACCGGTCTGCCGGACGCATGTCTCGTTGTTGACCAACCAGTGGTAGGTCGTCTGTTCGGAGCTGACGTTGCAGGCGGCGTTGACGCTGACGTCGACGAGCTGACCCTCGCCGGTCTGGTCGCGGTGCGCCAGGGCCACCAGCGCTCCGATGGCGCAATACAGGCCGGCGATGTTGGCCGACTGTTCTCCGGCGCCGCGAATTGGCGGCAATGAGTGGTTGTCGTAGCCGCAGTTCCAGACCGGACCGCCGCCGGCGAGCATGGTGAGGTCGGTGACCGGTTGGTCGGCCCGCACGCTGTCGAGCCCGTAGGGGGTGACCGCCACCCAGATCAGCGACGGATGCCGGGCATCGCCGACGGGGCCGGCTCCGGAGATCACGATGTCGGCGCTGGCGATCAGCCGCCCCAGTGCGCTGGCGCCCTGCGCGGCGTCGAGATCGATGGCGACCGACCGTTTGCCCACGTTGCCGCCCCACCATCGCAGGCTGGTGTCCGGCCCAATGTTGTCGTGCGCGAACGGCGGTCGCGACCGATGTGAGGATCCGGAGGGGGGTTCGACGACGACGACCTCGGCGCCGAGTTCGGCGAGCAACCTCCCCCCGACGGGGGTGAACTGGCCGCTGATCTCGACGACGCGGAGCCCGCTCAGCGCGTTCAGATCACACCCTGCTTCGTCAATTCGTCCAACTCCTGATCGCTGCGCCCGAGCAGCCCGCCCAGCACGTCCCGGTTGTGTTCGCCCAGGCACGGCGCGGCGCGCGAAATGCCCCACGGCGAGGCCGACATTCGCAGCGGAAGCCCCTCGACGCGCACCGTCCCGATCTCGGGGTGCGTCACGGGCGGAAAGAGTCCCCACTCGGCCAGGTCGGGGTCTTCGTCGATCCGCTCCCGGGGAGACTTGACGACGCTCGCCGGAACCCCGGCCGCAACGAGTTCGCTTGCCAGCCTGGCCGCTTCGCGGGTCCGGGTGCACGCGCTGACGAGTTCGTCGATTGCGTCGGCGCCGAGCAACCGCTGCTCCAGGGTCGCGAACCGGTCGTCCGTCAAACGCGGTTCGTCGATGACTTTGGACAGCAGCGCGACGTCGCGGTCGTCGCGGCAGGCGATGGCTATCCACCGGTCCTCCCCCTGGCACGGGTAGATCCCATGCGGGGCCATCTCACCGAAGTCGGCGTGGTTACCGCCCGGGAGCCCCGGCCGGCGCGCGGGCCGCTTGTTGACGGTCCAATCCAACACCTCGGTGGGCAGCATCGCGATACCCGCCGGCACCGTGGCCAAGTCGATGTGCTCGCTCTCGCCGGTGCGTTCGCGCCGATGCACGGCCGCCAGAATCGCGACCGTCATGTAGTAGGCGGCGATGTGGTCCATGTACGAGTAGCCCCATCCCGCGGGCTCGTGGTCGGGCAGCCCCGCGGTGAAGGTCAGCCCGCTGAGTGCCTGGACGATCGGGCCCCAGGTCTTGAAGTCGCGGTACGGGCCGCTGTGGCCGAAGCCGCAGTTGGAGACGTAGATGATGTCCGGCTTGATGCGGCGCAGCTCGTCATAGCCGAAACCCATCCTGTCCAGCACGCCGGCCGCGAAGTTCTCGCAGACGATGTCGGAGACGGCGATCAGCTCACGCAGCAGCTCCTTGCCGGCCTCCAGACGCAGGTTGATGGTCACTCCGAGCTTGCCCACGTTGTGGTTGTTGAAGCCGGCGCCCAGATTCACGCCCCGGCGCTCATCGACGAACGGGCCGACGCCGCGCAACGCGTCCCACATCCCACGCGTTGCGGGATCTTCGACGCGAATGACCTCGGCGCCGAACGCCGCGAGGATCTTCGTCGCCCCGGCGCCGGCCAGTTGACCGCCCAGGTCGCACACGCGAAGGTGGGACAAACCAGCGGTCACCATGCAACAATAGAACATTATTTGTTCTGCTGCCAACGCGAACGAATGGCTCCGAACCGAAGGGTCCCTGCTCGCAGATTAACAGTCGATGTTCTATTGTTCAGTCTTATGGTGACGATCACAGCCGCCCGGTTCGACGAACCGGCGTTCTACCTCGGCGACCCGAACGCCACGTTCGCGCAGCTGCGCGAGCACGATCCGGTGCACTGGTACGACGAGGGCAAGTTTTGGGTGATCACCAAATACGATGACATCAAGAACATCTCGGCTCGACCCGAGAAGTTCAAGTCGGAGCGCATCGGGATCATGATGGACCTGATCGCGCACCGGGAGGGCCGCGACCCCCAGGGGTACGGCAACCGCGGCATCATGTTCATGGATCCGCCGGTGCACCGGGTGCACCGCAAGGCCGTTGGCGTGCGGTTTACACCGGCCGCGGTCGCCAAGATGGAGGCCCGGGTACGCCAGGTCGTCAACGATGTGCTCGACGACCTGCCGAACGGTGAATTCGACTGGATTCAACGGGTCGCCGAGCCCATCCCCGTGTATGTGTTCGCCTACCTGCTGGGAGTGCCCGAAGAAGACTGGCCCAAGGTCGCGGGCTGGGCGACCACCATCGCCAACGTCGGTGGGGGGGCCGCGAGCGATGAGGACTACGCGTTCATCTTCGAACACATCGGGCCCTATCTGATGGGCCTCGTGGCCCAACGCAAGGAGCATCCGCAGGACGATCTGCTCACGATGCTCTCCCAGGTGACCGTTGACGGGGAGCCCTTCGACGACATGCAGGTGATGATCTACGCGCTCACCTTGCTCGCCGCCGGCAGCGAGACGACACAGAGCCTGATCGCGGGAATCGCCGATTGTCTCGACTCTCATCCCGACCAATCGGCGGTGTTGTTCGCCGATCCGGGCCTCAGCGGCAACGCCGTCGAGGAGGTGCTGCGTTACTGGACGCCGGTGATGAGCATGGCCCGGCAGGCGGCCCACGACGTTCGGCTACGCGGTGCGGAGGTCAAGGAAGGCGACGGGGTGCTGCTCGCCTATGCGTCCGCGAACCGCGACCAGGACCACTGGGGCCCGACCGCCGAACAGTTCGACATCCACCGCCCCGACGCCGCCAATCACCTCGGCTTCGGAGTCGGCGAGCACTTCTGCATGGGCGCCGCCCTGGCTCGACGCGAAGCCCGTCTGCTGCTGGAGGAAGTAGCGCGGCGCGCCAAGGGGATTCACGTGGTCGGCGACCGAGTGCCCCGGGTGTCGACATTGGTGCACACGCACGACCACCTGCCTGTCGTGCTCGACTACCGCTGAGGGGCGTGCCCATGAGCGGACCCATGGCGGGCGTACGCGTCCTCGAGGTTGCCCAGTGGACCTTCGTGCCGGCCGCCGGAGCGGTGCTGGCGGACTGGGGCGCCGACGTAGTGAAGATCGAACATCCGCGCACCGGCGATGCCCAGCGGGGCCTACGTCAGCTCGGCAACGTACAGATCGCCGGCGACCGCAACCCCGTCATGGAGCACGCGAACCGCGGTAAACGATCCGTCGCCCTGGATATCTCGACACCGGCCGGCCATGAATTGCTGATGGACATTGCCCGCACGAGCGACGTGTTCCTGACGAACTTCTTGCCCGACGCCCGTGCCAAACTGCGGATCGACGTCGACGACATGCGGACGGCGAATCCCGACATCATCTATGTGCGGGGCAGCGCATACGGACCGCTCGGCGACGAGGCGGGCATCGGTGGCTACGACATGACGGGCTTCTGGAGCCGAGGCGGTAGCGCGGCAAGCGTCACCCCGCCCGATATGGCTGGCGTTGTCGCACAACCCGGCCCGGCGTACGGAGACTCCATGGGCGGCATGACAATTGCCGGCGGAATCGCTGCGGCGCTGTTCGCGCGTGATCGGACCGGTGAGGCCAAGGTCGTGGATGTGTCGCTGCTCGGAGTGGGGGTATGGGCGATGGGGGTGGCCGTCAACGCCGCGCTGATCTCCGGAGAGCCGTGGCAGGCCAACCCCGCCGGCGCCAACGTCGCCCCGCACAATCCGCTGGTGGGCTTCTACCGCACCGGCGACGGGCGTTATATGGGATTGTCGATGATGCAAGGTTTCCGCTATTGGGCGGACTTCTGTGCGCGGGTCGGGCTCCCCGAGCTTGCCACCGACGAACGCTTTGCCAGCCACGAGCTGCTAACCCGCAACGCGGCGCAGGCAACTGCGATCCTGCGCGAGGTGCTTGGGAGCCAAACCCTCGAGCACTGGCGCAAAGCGCTGACCGGTTTCGAAGGGCAATGGGCGCCCGTACAGAACACGATGGATGTCGCGGCAGACGAGCAGGTGAGGGCAAACGGCGTCATCGCGCCCATCCAAGGGAGCGACGGTGTCCTCGAATTAGTCTCGAGCCCCGTGCTCTTCGATCAGACACCGTTTACCCTCGGCCCGACACCGGAGTTCGCCGAACACACCGAAGCGCTGTTGCTCGAAGTGGGCAAGGACTGGGACGACATCATCGCCCTCAAGGACAGCGGAACCATCGCGTGACCCCGATGACCTTCATGGCCTGACGGCGAAAGAGCCAACAACGGAGGAAGCAGATGAATCGAGTCAGCGGCAAAGTAGCGGTCGTCACGGGCGCCGCGCGCGGCCAAGGACGCAGTCACGCAGTCCATCTCGCCGACGAGGGTGCCGACATCATCGCCGTTGACATCTGCGACGACATCGCGACCAACGACTACCCGATGGCACGCAAGAGCGACCTCGACGAGACGGCGAAGTTGGTGGAGAAGGCAGGCCGGCGCGTCGTCACCGCGGTTGCCGATGTGCGGGATCGGGCGGCCCTGAAGAAGGCGATCGACGACGGCGTCGCCCAACTGGGCGGGCTGCATGTCGTCGTCGCCAACGCCGGCATCTGCCCGCACGGAGAACACAAGGGGTATCCGGCGTTCCGCGACGTGCTCGACGTGAACTTTCTCGGCGTGGTCAACACCGTCAACGCCGCGTTTGACCATCTGGACACCGGTGCGTCGATCATCGCCACCGGCTCGATCGCCGGACTGGTCTCCCAACACGATATGTTCAACGGTGGCGGCAACGCGGGTCCCGGCGGGCTCGGCTACGGTCTGGCAAAGAAGTTCGTCCGCGACTGGGTCAAATCCATGGCGATGACGCTGGCGGCGCGCGAGATACGCGTCAACGCCGTGCATCCGACGAACGTCAACACCGCGATGATGAACAACCCGATGATGTACAAGACGTTTCGGCCTGACCTGGAGGCTCCGACCCACGACGATGCCTTTGTGATCTACCCGATGCTGCAGGCGATGCCGGTGCCCTGGGTGCAGCCCGAGGACATCTCGCACGCCGTGGTCTACCTTGCCTCCGACGAATCGCGATACGTCACCGGACTGCAGATGTTCATCGACGCCGGCGCCGCGCTGAAAATGGGCTTCTGACCTCACCTGACATGACACCCGATGAGGCGGTACGAAGCTGGCTCGAGAGTCACCTCGGGCCCGTGCGAGCCTTCGAGCGCCAACCACGTTGGCGTCCTGCCTGGTTCGCCGACGTCGAACGTGACGGCACAATCATGCCGCTGTATGTGCGCGGCGACCGCGCGGGCATGGACTTCTCCTTGTCCACCTATCGGGAAGCGGCCGTCCTTGAAGCCCTGGAGAAGCAAGGAATTCCAGTTCCGCACATTCACGGCCGGATTGACGCACCACCGGCCATCGTGATGGATCGCCTGCCCGGCGCCACCAATCTGTCAACCTCGCCGAGCGCAGCAGAGCGCAACTCGGTCATCGATGAATACATGGAAATCCTTGCGCGGATCCATCGGCTGGATCCGGGTGAATTCTCCGCCGTCGGACTCAAACTACCCAAAACTCCTCAACAGCAAGCGTTGTCGAGCTTCGAAGAGTCCGTCGCGCGGTACCGGTCTACCAAAAAGCGCCCGGAACCGTTTCTGGAATTCGGCATCGGCTGGATCCGCCGCCACGTTCCCGCGCATCGATTCGACCCTCGCTTTGTCCTGGGCGATCCCGGACAGTTCATGTTCGCCGATGGGCGCGTGACCGGACTGCTCGACGTCGAACTGGCCTACCTCGGCGACACCGCGCATGACCTCGCAGGGCTGCGCCTGCGCGACATCTCCGAGCCCTTCGGCGACCTCGAGCGCGCGTTTCGGCGCTACGAGGAGGTCTCTGGCGTAGAACTGGACCTGCCGGTGGTCGAGTTCCACACCGCGCAGTTCGCGCTCACCACGCCTCTCTCGTTGGTGATGATCGTGCACAACCCTTTTCCGATGAGTGACTTGCTGCAATATGAGGAGTGGTTTCAGCAATGCTCGCTCAACGCCGTCGAAGCAATGGCCGCAGTCGAGGGCGTCGTCCTCGGCGATTACCGACTTCCGCAGGCGGCAGATGTCCGGCACGGCGGCCTTATCGACGCATTGGCGCCCATCATCGAGGAATTACCCGCCGAGACCGAGGTTGAGCGCTTTCGCCGCCATCAAACCGCGCAAACCGCACGCTACGTCGCCGACCTCTGCCGGCAAGGCCCCGCAATCGAATCCGAAGACCTCGACGATCTCAAACGCCTGCTCGGCTTCCGATACCCCGACTGGCGCGCAGGGGATGAGGCGCTGGAGGCATTCGTCTTGCGCGCACCCGAGAACATGGATGCCGAACTCATTCGGCTGTTCCACCGCCGCATCATGCGGCAAATGCGTTTACTGGAACCGGTTCTGAACCGCGCAGGCGGCGTGTACCCGCTGACGCCCCTGGCCCGCTTACTCGGCCGCTGACGCCCGCGTGGAAGGAGGCTACCGGGCGGCCAGCTCCAAACGCTTCCGACGCCGAACCAGGATGCTGGGCAGCCAATCTCCGACGTCACACGCGTCGATCCAGGTGGTGCGGTCCAAAAGCATCTTGAACACGATCTGGGCCTCCAACCTTGCCAGGGCAGCCCCGACGCAGAAGTGCACACCCTTGCCGAACGTCACATGCCCTTTCGCGTTGCTGCGGTCGAGACGGAATTCGTCGGCCGACTCGAAGTGCTCGGGATCGCGGTTGGCCGCTCCCCATAAGAGAAGCAAATGCGCATTCGCTGGCACTTCCACCCCACCGAGTGTGGTGTCGCGCCACACATGGCGGTAGTGCCCACGGAACGGCGGCTCGTAGCGCAGAACCTCTTCGATGAAAGCGCCCAATAATTCCGGACTTTCACGGAGCCGCTGTTGGACCTCGGGGCGGTCGGTGAGAATCCATGCCGCACTGCCCAACAACGAGGCGGTCGACTCGCCGGCGGCACTGAACAGCGTGAGCATGATGCTCATCGCCACGGCCTGGTCCACCTCGCCGGAGGCGTAGCGAGCGGCCATGTCCGGTATCAATCCGGATTTGTCCGCGGTATCAGCCTTCTCGAAATGCTCCATGACGTACTCGGCCAGTTCGAACGCCGCAGCCCCGGCCTCCGCGAGCTGCGCCTCGGTGACAATCCCGTCGAGAAGGGTGGTGGTGGCGTAACCCAGCCGGATCAGCTTGTCGACATCGGCGTGGGGCAGGCCCAGCAATTTGGCGACCACCATCATCGGAAGCCGGTTCGCCACCGCGCTCATCCACTCGATGCGTCCGTGGCGCAGGTTCTCCTCCCACAGGCGCTCGGCGGTCTTCGCGGCGAATTCCTCGATGATCCGCACCCTGCGCGCGGACAGGTGTGGAAGCAAGATCTTGCGGTGCAGCGCGTGCGCCGGATCATCGGCAGTGGCCAGGGCGTGGGCGGGGCTTCCCGCCTCCATCATCGGCAACGCTGCGATGCTGCCGTCCTCGCGGAAAATCATGGTTGCCGTGAGATTGGACGAAAAGTCATCGACCCGAGTGACGGCCTCGATCACCGCGTCCCAGCCACACACGGCATAGAAGTCGGAATCGGCGACGCGATGCACCGGAGCCGTCGCGCGCATCCGGTCATACATCGGATACGGATCCTGCAAAGCCTCGGCACCGAAGAAATCGACCGGGTCGCTCAAGACCGCCATAGACCCAGGCTGAATGTGACCGTCGGCGCGGTCAATAGCGCGAGGAAAGGTTGATAAGCCTCCCGTCGCGCCATCCGCGCACCCCAAACCCCTTGCGCGGGAGGACCAGCGCGTTAGCCTGAGAATTGTTAGCGATAATTCTCAGGCTGAGGGAAGTTTCTGTTGGCTGTACGGGAGGGTTGCATGGCACAGAACGACTGGCTGGTGGGCCGGGATCGCCGCAGCGCAGCCGCCGAACGGATATATGCAGCGGCCGCCGATCTCATCTCGCACGTGGGATACGACGAGTTCACCATCGAGAGCCTCGCCGAAGTGGTCCACTGCTCACCGGCGACGATCTACCGGCATGCCGGCGGAAAGGCGGCCATCAGAGACGCAGTGGTTGCTCTCCAGGCGAGCCGCATCGTCGACACCGTGCGCGAGGCCATCAAAGACCTGACCGGCCGCGAACGAGTGGTGACGGCCACCATCCTGGCTTTGCAGCGCATGCGCTCTGATCCATTGGCTCAGCTCATGCAGACGGCGCCGATGCCGCGCAGCGAGTGGCTCACGAACTCCCCCGCTGTCACCGCACTCGCCTACGACATGCTCGGATCCGACGATGCAGATCCCCTTGCCGCCCAATGGCTTATCCGGGCCTTCCTGGCGCTGTGGTGGTGGCCGGTGAGGGACCCCGCCGACGAACGCGCCCTCGTCGAACGCTTTCTCGGCCGGTCTTACCGAGAGTCCAGCTGAGGGCCGAATCATCGACCCAGCACGGCCACCACGCAGGACCCACCGCCGCCCATCGCCTGGGCGAGTCCGACCCGGGGATCGGCGACCTGTCGCGAATTCGCCTCTCCGCGAAGCTGACTCACCACCTCGGCGACTTGGGCCAGTCCCGTCGCACCGAACGCATGCCCGCGGGCAAGGCAGCCGCCGTCGGTGTTGGTCGGCAGCCTGCCTTTGGATCCCAATCCGCCCGACAGGACGAGTTCGGCGGCGTCCTTGACATCGACGAGGCCGAGCGCGATCAGCGCGGTGACCTCTTCGCTGGCGCACATGTCATGTAGGGAGACCACTCCGACGTCGTGCGGCCCCGCCTGCGCCGCGTCGAACGCGCGCCGAGCGGTCAGCGCGATTTGCGAAGGCGGACCGACGCACGGACCGGCCAGTGGCCAGCCCGGGTCGCGGGGCCAACTCGTCTGCTCGATCGCGTTGATCCCCACGGACCGGGGCCGCTGCCCGGCGGTTACGACGATCGCCGCGCCGCCGTCGACCGACGCGTGACACATCATCTTGGTGAGCGGCTCGGCCACCATCCGGGCCGACATCACCTGCTCGACGGTCACCTCGTGGTCGTTGCGCCGCGCCGCCAGCGGATTGAGACGAGCCTGGTTGTACGACTTTGCCGCGACGGCTCCGAAAATTTCGGGCCCGCAACCTGTCTCATACAGCCACCGATTCGCCTCGATGGCGTAGTGGATCTGCGGCGGAAAGGAATCCCAGAAGTCGACCGCCGCCGGCACCACGCCGCCGGGTTCCAGCGCCGTGGTCTTCTCGTAGCCGATGGCCAATGCGGTGGCGCAGCGACCGGAGGCAACCGCCCACACGGCGTGCCGCAGGGCGACCATGCCTCCCGCCGAGGCGCTCTCGATGGCGGTCACTGGAATACCGCTGCGGCCCAGGCGAAGTGCCACCTTGAGGCCGGTCTGGGGCGGCGCCATCGAGGAGGACGTGAACACCTCGCCCACAGCGTCATAGCCGATACCCGCATCGGCGAGGGCGGCCTCCGCGGCCGCCACGCCGAGCGCTGCCAGCGCGGTATCGGCGTGTTTACCGAACGGTATGACGCCGATACCGGCGACGTGCGTACCTGTCATTCTGATTGCGCCTCGAAGAGGGTGATGCGGTTGTCCTCCAACGTCTTTTCGACGACCCGGCCGACGGTGCCCGGCGCCGGACGCGGCCCGGACACCAACACTTGTAGCCGCCCGTCAGAGGTGTCGACCCAGGCGACGCTGTAACCGTCCTGACCGTACCCGGGGATCGGTGACTTTCCCGGAACGAAGGTCGAAGCCCACACGGTCGCGCGGCGATCATCCGACATTCGTCATACCTCCTTCGTGCGCGTTCGCGTTGCCCAGGGCGGGCGGCGGCTTGAGCGGGATGGGGCCGTGACCGACGAATCGCCATGGCAGACCAACTAGGCGGGCGGTTCCGATGTCCGGGTCGGGGTGCGCGATCTCGGGGAAGAATCCGCGAACCGCCAGATGCGGGTCGGCAACCAGGTCCTCCGCCCGCTGCACCGCTGCGGCGCGCACCCCCGACCCGCTCAGGCGCGCGGCCACCTTGTCGGCCGACGCGGCAGCAACCATGTCCGCGAGCTTCTCGGCCACCGTGGGATGCCGCGAATCATCGGATACCGCAGTGATTTCTGCGAGCCGTTTCCACTCATCGGGTTTGGCGATTTCAACGGCGACCCAACGGCCGTCGGCGGCGCGGTAGACGCCGCGATGCGCCGCATCGCCGATGTCTGAGCTACCGGAAGCGGAGGCCGCCGTGACGAACTCGGCCACGGTCGACGCGACGACCTCCGCCATGGAGAGATCGATGACGGCGCCGGTGTCACGCGCGGGCCCGACCGCCCACGCGGCGATCACCGCCGCCGCCACCACCGAGGACAGCGGGTCCGCGATCACCGTGCCCAGCCGCGCCGGTGACCCGTCCGCGCCCGTGGTCAGCCCCGCTAGCCCCCCGTAAGCCTGAACGTTGTTGGCGTAGACGCGATATCCGGCCATGGGCCCGTCGGATCCGAAGCCGGAGACCCGAACGGCGAGTCTCCCCGAACCGGCCACGGCGGTGGGCTCCACATTGAGCCTGGCGAGTCGCGCGCTGCCGACGTTTTCGATGAGGACATCAACGTCCGACAGCGCCGCGGCGACGTCGTTCACCGCGCGAGCCGGATCGATCAACAGGCTTTGCTTGGAATGGTTGGCGACGGCGAAATACGCACCCCGTTCGACGCCGGGCCGCCCCGCGGCGAAGGGGCCGGTACGCCGATAAATGTCAAGGCGCTCGGGATCTTCGAGCCGCAAGACCCGTGCTCCCATGGCGCCGAGCAGCGCCCCGATGATCGGCCCGGCCAGGACGTGAGTCAGCTCGGCGACCCGTAAATCGCTCAGACGACCGGTACGGCGGCGATCCGCCACTCCCCCGCCGTAGGTGAGCCACGGCGGTTCGAGCAGGCACAGGGCGACCCCGCCAAGATGTGCCGCGGACACCGCGTCGCGAAACACGAACTGCGGCGAGGTCACAATTTCTTGAGGCGTGTTCACCGGTGTGGACGGCACGCCGTTGGCCTGAAGCAGGGCCGCACAGCCTTCTTTGTCGTGCGTCGCGGCCCACGCCGCCACGTGTCGGTTGATCAGATCGGCGTGATCGATGCGCGACTGTCGTTCGTCGAGTCCCGTGGCCCAGGCCGGATGGCCCAGCGCCGCAAGCAGACCCCGCCACTGGTGGTTCTCGACCGCCGTGATGCGGACCATTCCGTCGCGACAGGGGAACAGTCCCGACGGCGCGAGATAACGGCCGCTGCCCGCCCGCCCGGGACACCCGTACAGCACGTGGGCGCATTCCGGCAACGCAGCGGTGAACGCGACCGCCTCCTGCACCGACACGTCGACCAGCACCGAACCGTGGCTGTCGTTGCGCCGATCGAGGCCATGCAATGCCGCGAGCGCGGTTACGGCTCCCGCCGCCTTCAGCGCGACAAAACCGGGCGCCGGGACCGGTGCTCCGTCCGACCCCTCGATCGTGGCGAGCATGCCGCCGGCGGCCTGCGCGACGAGCTCGCCGCCGGGCTGCGACGAGCGCGGCCCGTCAATGCCGAACGGATTGACCGTCACGACAACCGCGTTCTCGGCGGCGGGTGGTGCGACGGCGGCGCCGTGGTCGACGATCACGATGTCGTGTTCGTCGATGAATGCCGAGAGGTTTGTCGGTGGGTCGACGATGCGCTTGCCGCGATCGAGGGTGAGGTCCACCGCCGCGACCGGTCCGGCCGGGGTATCGATCACGGGCCCGGCCCGGTGAGGCGGGCAGGCACCAACCACCTTCGTCGTTTCCGCGCCGAGGCCGGCCAGCAGCGCCGTGGCGGCCGAACCGGCGATTCCGTCACCGAGTTGAAGCACCCGCACACCCGATAGGAAAGGCGTGTCGCCCTCTGGATTCACGTCACACTCTCCCGGTCTCGGTCGCCCGGGTGACGCGCCGTCAGCCACCGCGTGGCCACCTCTCGGTGGTAGGCGCGGGTGCCCAGGTTCGCCGCCGCGCTCGCCGCGCGGCGGAGGTAAATGTGCGCGTCGTGCTCCCAGGTGTAGGCGATGCCGCCGAATACCTGGGTGGCGCCCTCCGGCACGGCACGCAGCGCGTCGATGCCCCAGAAGGCGGCGAGGGAGCCCAGTGCGGGGGCCTCGGGATGCCCATGTTGGCACGCGTCGGCGGCTCGATTGACGAGCGCCCGCCCGATCTCGATCGCGCACCGCTGATCGACCAGGCGGTGCTTGATCGCCTGGAATGCGCCGATCGGGCGGCCGAACGCGACGCGCAGCTTCGCGTACTCGGTTGCCCCCTCATTGGCGGCCGCCGCAATGCCAACCAACTCGGCCACCCGGCCGATCAGGCCGCGCAGCGCGGCTTCACCGTGGCGGCGGGCCGCACCCGGCCCAGTCTCGAGGATCTGAATCGGCGCATCGCTCAGCGTGATTCGTGCGCCGGGATTGTGATCCAGGGGCGTCACCGGCTCGCGCACCACGCCCGCCTCCGCCGGGTCGACAACCCCGAGCACGGCGGACTCTCCGTCGCCCGCGCAGACCAACAACTTGGTTGCGACCGCACCGAACGGCACGAGCGGCCACACTCCGGAGACGCCCGCCGCGGTGCGCTCACCGCGCTCGGGTAGCAGCAGACCGATCCCGTCGGCGCAGCGGTTCTCGCACCATCCCGCGGCCGCCGCCATCGCAAGCGGGACAGGGGCCGACGCCGCGCCGGCGGCCTCGGCCAGCACGCACAGATCACGGAGCCCGCCCCCTCCGCCCTCGGCGGCCTGGCTAACCAAGACGTCGGCCCACCCGGCCTCGACGATCGTCTGCCACAGCTTCGGGTCGAACACCGGGCCGGGGCCATCAAGCAGACTCCGAAAAGAGCTGGCAGACCACATCTTTCGGAGGGCGCCATCGGCCGACGCCCGCAACTGCTCGAGTTCGGCCGCGCTGCGTGCGAGTTCGCTCAGCGCCGACGGGCCATCAGGGGTCACGCGGCAACCCCAACAGCTTCTCGGCGATCACGTTGCGCTGAATTTCCGATGTGCCCGCGCCGAATGTTGCGGCCCGCATCAGCAGGTAGCTCTGTGCGACGTTGCCATTCTTCGTCGCCCCTACCGAGCCGCGCTCCAGGGTTCCGGCGCCTCCGGCGATTTCCAGCCCGAAATCGGCCATCGCCTGGTCGACCTCCGAGGTCATCAGCTTGGCCACCGACGCCTCGGGTCCGGGATTGACACCCCGGATGCCGGCGGCCGTTGCCTGCGCCGCAATTTGACGCAACGCCTCTACTCGCGCGGCGAACCCCACGATCCGATCGGCCACGTAGCCGTCGCCGCCCCGGCCCTCGTGTCCCAGCGCCCCCTGCTCCTGCGCCATCCGGACGAGAATCGCTAGCCGCCGTTCGATGCGGTGGGTGCGGCTCTGGCCCACCCGCTCGTAGCCCAGCGTGGATTTGGCCACCTGCCAACCGCCATGCAGTGGCCCGAGCACATTCGCGAGCGGCACCCGCACCGAATCGAAGAACACCTCGTTGAACTCCGCCTGCCCGGTGATCTGGCGGATCGGGCGCACCTCGATGCCGCTCGTGTCAAGGGGCACAAGGATGTAACTGATCCCTCGATGCTTGTCCGCTGCCGGATCGGTGCGCGCCAGGATGTAGATCCAGTCGGCGTACTGGGCCTTGGACGTCCAGATCTTCTGGCCGTTGATGACCAACTCGTCGTCGCAGAGTTCGGCCCTGGTCTTCAGAGCGGCGAGATCACTACCCGCGTCGGGCTCGCTGAAGCCCTGGCACCAGACTTCCTCGCCCGAAAGGATTTTGGGCAGGTAGCGTTGGCGTTGCTCGTCGGTACCCCACTGAATGATGGTGGGGCCGAGCTGATTGACGGCGCTGCGGTTGATGGGCTCCGGGGCGTGCGCGGCGGCCATCTCGGCGTTGAAGACGAGCTGCTGCACGGGGGTGGCGGCGCGACCGCCGAACTGCACGGGCCAGGAGATCGCGGCGAGGCCGGCGTCGTGAAGCCGGCTCTGCCACAGCCGCATTCGGTGCAGCCGGTCGGCCTCGGCGCGGCCGGAGCCCCGGACGTCGTCCGTCAGTGCCGACGCCACGAAGGCGCGGACCTCGTCCCGGAACCGCCGATCGGCCAAGGTGAGGACGACCCCGTAATCCGGTTCGGTCACGCCCCACCGCGAAGGATCGACGCCATCCGTACCTTCATGTCGCCGTAGGTGATTGCCGTGGCGCCGGCTTTCGGTGCGCGTCCGGCATCGACTTTCGGCGCCGAGAGATCAAGGCCGGCGATCCTTCCCCGCAGCGCCGCGACGGTGCAGTTTTCCCTGCCGCGTCGCTCGACGCCGGTGTAGCCGAAGGCGCGAGCCGCATTACGCCAGGTGATCGCCTCGACCTCGTCGGGCGTGCAGCCCTCCAGCTGGGCGGCGAGCTGCTCGGGGGCATCCGGCCAGCTGCTGTCCGAATGCGGGTAATCCATCTCCCAGCAGATGGTCTCCACCCCGATGCGCTCCCGCATCTCGATGCCGACCCGGTCGCGGATGAAGCACGACATGAAGTTGCGACGGTAGACGTCCGTCGGGGTCAGCCCGGCGCCGAGGTCGTCGCCGGTCCACGCCCGTTGGCGCGAGTAGATGTCCTCGAAGCGCTCCAACAGGAATGGGATCCAGCCGATGCCGCCTTCGGACAGCGAGAACTTGATGGACGGAAACTTGGTTAGCACCGGAGAGAACAACAGATCGGCGGTGAACCGCTGGGTGTCCAGGGGGATCATCGCGTTGTACGCGAGGTAGGTGGTCAGGTCGGACGGCACCGGCATCCCGCCGCCCGTCCCGATGTGGATGTTCACCACGGTGTTTTCCTCGCACAGCGCCTCCCACAGTGGGTCCCAGTGCGGATCCTGCCAGGGGGGCTGCCCGTAATTGCCGATGTGCTGAGGCGCCGTCACCGCTCGACAGCCGCGCCCAGCCAACCGGCGCACCTCGCCGGCGGCCAGGGCGGGGTCCCATAGGGGCAGGATTCCCATCGGGATGAACCGGTCGGGATGCCGCCCGCACCAGTCCTCGATGTGCCAGTCGTTGTAGGCGCGCACCATCGCCTCGGACACGTCGCGGTCGCCGCGGTACGTGAACAGCGCGCCCGAGATGGTGGGGAACGACGGGAAACACAGTGACGCAAGGACACCCGACGCGTCCATGTCGTTGACCCGCGCGTCCACGTCGTAGCACCCGGCCCGCATGTCACTGAACCGTGACGGCTCGAATCCCCATTCGTCGTTGGGCCGACCCGCGACCGCGTTGAGCCCGATGTTCGGCAGCTGCAAACCGTCGTACACCCAGAAACACACGCCGTCGGCGTCCTCGACGATGCGCGGGGCGTCCTCGGCGAAGCGACTGGGCACCCGGCCGACGAACATGTCCGGCGGTTCCACGGTGTGGTCGTCGACGCTGATCAGTACCAGATCGAGAGGATCAATCACTTGAAGAATCCTAAACTATTATACATTTTCTGTCTAAGTGTTCTATCGGGGTTCGCGGGATAACGCGAAGTCCTGAACCCAGCCCGCCATCAAGCCGTACACCGACTCCATGGCGTCGCGCGCGGCGGCATCGTCACCGGTGGGCTCGTAGTCGATGTCCCAGACCACGATTGATTCCCCGGCGGCATCCGCGCTCCCGGTTACGGTGTTCACCGCCACGAAGCGGCTGACCGGCATTGGATTGTTGGTGATCTCATACGACAGCGCGCGCTCGTCGGGCTTGATCCAGATGAGGGTCTCGATGACCGGCTTCTCGGTGCTCGCGGCGATGAACCGCCGCATGCCGGGCCCTTCGCCCTCGACCCTGACATCGCTGGGCCCAGGGATCCAGTCGACGTTGCCGAAGTCGGCGAGAACGGCCCAAACCGTGTCCGGTGGCGCGGCGAGCCGCTTGGTGACCGTGAATGTTGGCATTCGCTGACGGTATCACCAGATGTGACAGTTGATCGACTAGTGTATTTATGTACCGTCGATCGCGAAGGAGGGCGTATGGGCACCGACGCCACCGCTCAGGGCGAATTCGAGGTCGATGAGGACTGGGTCCGCTATGAGGTTGTTGAACCCCACATCGCGCAGATCACCATCAACCGGCCCGACCGGCGCAACGCCATCCTGTCGCCCGGAATGCATCGCCTCTTCAAGGACCGACTCGACCGCGCGGAAGACGACGATCAGGTCAAGGTCGTCCTGCTGTTGGCCGAGGGTAAGGACTTCTGTAGCGGCGACGACGTGCGCCGGCTCCCGGTGGAAGAGGCGGGACTGCGCAAGGGCGAGCGACTGCCGCAGACCGCTCGCCTGGGCAACGCCCGGCGCCTGCACCGGCACTTGACCAACTGGCTGGAGTTTCCGAAGACGGTGATCGCCGGCTGCCAGGGTGCCACGCTGGGCGCCGGGATGAATCTGGCCCTGGCCGCCGACATTCTGCTCGTCTCCGACGACATGTACCTCGCCCGCCCCCAGGCCCGGATCGGGTTCGCGGGCTTCTCCACCGCCATGCCCCTCGCGCTGCTCAAGCTCGGACCCAACCGCGGCTACGAGGCGATGATCACCGGCCGCAAGGTCACCGCAACCGAACTACGCGAGTGGGGGGTCGCCGCGTCGGTGGTACCCGCCGAGCGGCTCCGCGACGAAGCGTTGCGGTATGCCCGCGCCATCGCCCACCACTCGGCCGACGGCCTGATGGTGGGAAAGCACGCTCTGATCGCGTTCTGGCACGCCGTCGGCATGGCGCAGTTCGGGGACTGGGTCCCGATGGGCCACACGGTGTTCAGCAACCTCGTGTGGCGCGACGACGAGTTCAACTTCATGAAGGAACGCAGTACCCGCGGCGGCCGGGAGGCGATGGCCGAGTTGGAACGCCGCTATGCCGAGTGGGGGTTCGAGTAGCCCTGACTAAACAGCTATACAGATATTGTATGGATGTTCTGTATGCTCGTCTTTGACGCGAGGCCACGAGGAGTTGGATGACGATGGGTGTGTTGGACGGACGGACCGCGTTGGTGACGGGGGCCGGGCGGGGAATCGGCGCCGCGGTGGCCGAGGGCTTGGCGGCCGAGGGCGCGACGGTCCTGGTGTCCGATGCGGGCGTCGGCGTCGACGGGACCGGACACGACTCCAGTCCGGCCGAAAGCGTCGCGGCGGCGATTACGAGCCGTGGCGGCAAGGCTTTCGCCGATACCACCGACATCACCGACTTCGCTGCGTGCGCGGATCTCATCGGCCGCGCCGCCGAGACGCTCGGGGGCTTGGACGTCGTGGTGAACGCGGCGGGCATCCTGCGGGACGGCATGGTCTTCAAAATGAGCGAGCAGGACTGGGACGCGGTGGTGTCCGTGCACCTAAAGGGAACGTTCAACGTCACGCGTCACGCGGCCGCCTGGTGGCGGGAGAACCGGGGCGGCCAGTACCGGCTGATCACCTTCACATCCATGTCGGGCTTGCAGGGCGCGCCGAGCCAGCCGAACTACGCCGCGGCCAAGATGGGCATCGTCGGCCTGACCTTCTCGTGCGCCAACGCGCTGCGCAACTACGGAGTGCGCTGCAACGCGATCGCACCGATCGCGGGCACTCGGATGACGCAGGGCATCAAGGGCGGCGGAAGCATGGATTACTCGGACTCGAACGTTCGCCTTTCGCCCAAGAATTGCGTCCCGCCGGTCGTGTATCTGGCCAGCGAGCAGTCCGACTGGCTCAATCGGCGGGTGATCTTCGCCGGCAACGGCCGGATCAGCCTGATGTCCAACCCGGTCGTCGAACGCGAAATCGTCTCGGCGTCGGGAACCTGGGATATCCCCACCGCCTTCGCCGAGATCGAAACGTCGTTCAAGGAAGCCATGCTATATCCGAACATCTTTGACAAGCCACCGTCCAGCTGAGCCGACCGAAGAGCCTGACAATGACCGAGCTTGCCACCGAACGCGTGCCCCAAAAGTTCGCCTGCGGTGAGACTTTCGTGCCCAAGAGCCGGTACATCGACCCGGAATTCCTGAACCTCGAGCTCGAGCGATTGTTCACCCAGGTATGGCAGCCCGCGTGTCGCGAAGAAGAAGTCCCGGACGCCGGCTGCTTCTACGAGTACACGATTGGGCGGCAGTCCATCGTGGTGGTGCGTCAAAAAGACGGCAGCGTCAAGGCATTCCACAACACTTGTGCTCACCGCGGCATGAAAGTCGTCCGCGGCAGCGGACGTTCGGCCGATAAAGAGTTGCGCTGTGAATTTCACGGCTGGCGCTACGAGTTGGATGGTCGGTCTTCCTTCGTGCCGTGTCGCGACGAATTCGCACCGCGCCCCCGCCAGCAGTGGGGCCTGCGTCCCGTCGCCGTGGGGACGTGGGGCGGCTGGGTGTTCGTGAGCATGGCTGAGGACCCGCCGGATCTGCTCGAGTGGCTGGATCCGCTGCCGACCGCGCTGGCGCCATTTCGGTTGCAGGACATGCGTTACCGCTGGCGCAAGCGCACGTTCCTGCCGGCGAACTACAAGACCGTTATCGACGCCTTTATCGAGGGCTACCACACGCCCGGCACCCATCCGCAGACGCTGCGATCGGCCGAAGGGCCGCGGCCGTCCGCGAAGCCCGCATCACCCCAGGAATACGTCTACGCTCCCTACACCCCGACCATCACCTATAAGAACCACTCGCGGTTCGTATACACGCAGCGTCCCGAGCATGCCGGCCGCGACAAGGGTCGCCAGGAGCAGGCGGCGCGACCAGAGGTGTTCGCGAATTCGATGAAATACCAATACCTCGAGGTCGGGTCGCTGGTCACCGAGCGTGACTACCGGGCCGCGCAAAAGCTGGCCGCGATGGAGCCCGGCGACATCCCACCCTTTGTTCTGTACCACCAGATGTGCGAGGAACTCGCCCGCGCCGAAGGCGTTGACTTCCCGCGGATGTCGATGGAGCAATACTTCGCGGGGAACGGCGACTGGCATGTGTTTCCCACCATGGTCATCCTGGTCGAGAAGTCCTGCCTGCTGGGATACCGCATGTTGCCCGACGCCGAAGACCCGAATCGGTGCACGTTCGAGATGTTCTCGCTGGAGCATTTCGCGCCCGGCGAGGTGCCCGAGACGCAATGGCAGGTCATCGAGCGGTGGCAGGACCACGACGGCTGGGGCGAGCTGCCCTCACAGGACCTGAGGAACATCGGCGCCATCCACGCGGGCATGCACTCGGCCGGGTTCGAGGGACTCTGGCTCAACACCGCCCAGGAGATGTCCATTCGCAACGAGCATGCGATCGCCGACAGGTTTATTTTCGGTGCCGACGGTGACAAGTAGACGGTGCCGGCAGCTGAAGATGGTGTCGCAAGTTCACATCCTCCCGGCGGCACTCAGGGCCTGATCCCGTAACCCTCACCGTCGTCGGCCAGATAAGTCACCTCGTACCAACGTCGCGGTGGCTGCGCGCCGGCGTCGTACTCCTCGGTCGGGGTCGCCCGCTCCAGCCGGACGTCCGTCAACTGCGGATTGTTCGCGCGGACATAGTCTTCCAGCTCAGCGAGCAACGCGTCGCCCGTCAGGGTCGTATCCGCGAGCGCCCTACCTTCGCGCTTCGCCCAACTCACGCGTTACATCTTGCCCCGAGGGGCGGTCGCGACGCGATTGGCTAGGTGGCAATCCGCCCGTCGAGCACGATGCCCAAGCGGACGGCGCCGTCCCTGCGGTGCACACCCTCGATGCGCACCTCGATGTCCGGCCGCCGCGGCTTGCCGGCGGTCGAGGCGGCCGGGTTCTGGAAGGTGATCATCCTCGATCTCCTCTCTCACTGCGCCCCCGCTTCATCAAGGGTGCGCTTGGTTTACCCACTATTCGGGGTGCGACACGGTCACGATTAGGGCAAGACGGTGTGCATCAGCATCACGTCGTACGCCGACCACAACGACAGGTTGAAGTACAGGTCTCGACCCGACGACCAGGGGTGAATCATCGGCGCGTAGATGCCGCCGGGCATCGAGAACGACGACACGAGTGGCTGCTCGGGGCTCCACGGTCCCTCCGGCGTCGGCGCGGTCCGCGCCACCACGTCATTGCTGCCGCCGTTGGTGTAGAGCACCAGGTACTGCTTCAGATAGTTGTTGTACTGGGCCGACATCTCGCCCACCGGACCCGGGAAGATCGGCGTCGCCGCCCCGGGGTTGTTGGGCACCCAATGGCCGCCGTTGTCACCGTTCCAGTACTGGTACTTGGTCAGGTCGGGCAGCTGCCCCGGGGGCACGCGCGACAGGAACGCCGCGCCGCCGCGCCCGGACGGGGTGCCGAACTGATACAGGTAACCGTCGTTGCCCTTCATGAAGGCGCCCATCTGGAAGTTCTCGTTGCCGGGGGTGTACCCGGCTCCCGGGATGGCGTCCGGGGAGGCCGTACGGATCGAGGTGGGGAAGATCCCCCAGTTCTGGCCGTTGTCGTTGGACCTGGCGATCGCCGAGTAGTTCGTGCTCCATTCGCCGTCACGGCCCCACTGCCGGATGGACATGTAGCTCATGTACTGCGTCCGGCCGATCGAGATGCCGGCGGTCGGGATGATCCCCGTCTCGTGCGCCGCCTTGTGGATGGTGTTGACCACCTGCTTGGACAGGCTCGTCGCCCACACCGGCGAACCGGAGTAGCGGTCGTTGGGGATGCCGTCGGCGATGTGGATCCCGTGCGACAGGTCATGGTCCGAGCTGCGGAACAGGGTGTTGTAGCGCCACTGCTGGCCCTTGACCTTGCAATAGCCGAAGGTGTCGCCGAAGGCCATCAGGACCTGGCGATTCGCGGGATCGCCGTTGTCCCAAGCGATCCCGAGGTCGGTACCCGAGATGCTGAAGCGTTGCAGGGTCTTGTTCGGGCCGTCGGGGCCGGTCACCCAGTCGACGAGCGACGTCGGCGCCCCCGCGATGGAGGGCGGCGGCGCCGGCGCCGGTTGCGGCGGCGGGACCGGGGCGGCGTTGGGCTGCAGCTGACCGGCGTTCGGCGGCTGCGGCAGACCGGGGGCGGGCGGGTTCGGTCCGGGTGGCAGGACCTCGGCCTGCGGCCGCATCGGGGCGACCTGGCGACCGGGAGTCGTCGGTTTGAGGAACTGGGAGATCAGCGGGCCCAGCCTGGGCAGGGGCGCCTGGTCATTGGTGTGGGACGGCCTGCGGCCGGTCGGCGGCTGGACCACCGGTTGCGGTGCGGGCACCGCGGGCTGCGCGGCCGGTGGGTCGATGTTGGCTTCCGGGGCGCCGCAGGGGGTGGCGTTCGCCGACGGCGCCGGGCCGACCACGTAGACGAGCCCGACCGCGGCCGCCGACGCCATCGAGAGCGACACACTTCGAAGAATCGCCGACATGTAACACCTTTCGAGCGGCGGGACACCGCATTGACGTCCGCAGTTGGCTCATGTGACGATAGTGATCAGCGCGGCTGTTGTGACTAGTGATGCGACGATAGGTACGTTTCCGTGACCGTGTCGCAACGAGGCCGATCCCGCCGTCGGCTGGTTTGCTCCAGTCTTGTTTGCGCAGACAGCCCCCACCGAGCCGGTTTCCTGCGCCGGTCCCCCGCGTTATCGCTGCAAGGCGGGCGCCGAGCCGGTTTCCCGCGCCGGTCCCCCGCGTTATCGCTGCAAGGCGGGCGCCGCAACGAAGGCCCGAAGCCCGTCGGGACCCCGTGCGGTCAGCACCGGGGCCGAGTACGCTCCCGTCGTTGGCCGGGTTCGGCAAACGCCGACGTAGGCCTCGCGGCCCGCCAAGGAGGGCGACCGATGCGTGATGCCGTGCAGGACAAGCCGTTCGGAGGCCAGGCGTATCTTCGCCGGGTGGTCGCCGCGTCCATGGCCGGCACGGTCGTGGAATGGTACGAATTCTTCCTCTACGGGACCGCGGCCACCCTGGTCTTCAGCAAGGTGTTCTTCCCGCGCGGCGGCAACGAACTCGACGCGATCCTGGCCGCGTTCGTGACCTATGCGGTCGGCTTCGCCGCCCGTCCGCTCGGTGGCATCGTCTTCGGCCAGCTCGGTGACCGCCTCGGGCGCAAGAAGCTGCTGCAGCTCAGCCTGCTGCTGGTCGGCGTCGCCACCTTCGCCATGGGCTGCCTGCCCACCTACGCCCAGATCGGCTACTGGGCCCCCACGCTGCTGGTGGTGCTGCGCTTCGTCCAGGGCTTCGCCGTCGGCGGCGAATGGGGCGGGGCCGTCCTCCTGGTCGCCGAGCACAGCCCCAGGGCCAGCCGCGGCTTCTGGGCGAGCTGGCCGCAGGCCGGCGTGCCGGGCGGCAACATGCTGGCGACCGTGGTGCTGCTGGTGCTCACCTCGACGCTGCCCGACGCGGAGTTCCTGAGCTGGGGTTGGCGCGTCGGCTTCTGGCTTTCCGCGGTCGTCGTTCTGATCGGTTATTACATCCGCACCAAAGTGACGGACGCACCGATCTTCTACGAGGCGCAAGAACAACCCCAAGCCCTCGGTGCCAACCGGTTCGGCGTTGTCGAGGTGGTGAAGCGTTACCCACGCGGCGTTTTCACCGCCATGGGCATGCGGCTGGGCGAAAACACCATGTACTACCTGGTGGTCACCTTCTCCATCACCTATCTCAAGGTGCACGTGCACGCCGACACCAAGGCCATCCTGTGGTGGCTGCTGGCCGCGCACGCAGTGCACTTCGTGGTCATTCCGCTCGCCGGCAGCCTCAGCGACCGATTCGGCAGGCGCCCAATCTATTTCATCGGCGCCCTCGCAGCTTGCAGCTGGGGTTTCTTCGCCTTCCCGATGATGGACAGCGGGCACCACGCGATCATCCTGTCCGCGATCGTAATTGGACTCGTGTTTCATGGGCTCATGTACGCGGTCCAGCCGGCGGCGATGGCCGAGATGTTCCCGACCCGGATGCGGTATTCGGGGGTATCGCTGGGCTACCAGGTGACATCGATAGTGGCGGGCTCGCTGGCGCCGATCATCGCGGTTCGCCTGCTCGAGACCTACAGATCCGCGGTGCCCATCGCCTGGTATCTGGCGGTGACCGCGGCGGTCAGCGCGCTGGCCGTCCTGGCCGCGGCCGAGACGAAGGGCGTCGACCTAGCGGCGATCGACCTCGCCGACGCCGGCCACCGGAAGGCGGGCCCGGAGCCCACCGAACTCGTGGAGGGGGCCGCCTGAACCCCGGCGCCGAACGAGGTTGTGTCCGCATGTTTGTGTACGGCCGTACGGGGCAATGTTCCATGAGAGGCGCACGCGTCGGCCGGCCTTCGCGTTCGCCTAGGTCCCGTCGGTTCAGCCCGAGAGCCGACGGGGCCGCCCTCTTTTTGGCGAACCCTTCCCCGCGACCGCTCGCGGATACGCCTGAACCACGGGGCGATCCAGGAGTACCGTGCGGCGTATGGATGGCTCGTCAGGCGTGTGGATCCTGGGCGGTTGGCAAACCGATTTCGCTCGCAACCTCACCAAGGAGGGCCGCGACTTCGCCGCCCTGACCGCCGAGGTCGTCGAGGGGATGCTCGCCTCGGCGAAGGTGAACGCCGCCGACATCGAGGTGGTGCACGTAGCGAACGCCTTCGGCGAGATGTTCGCGAGCCAGGGCCACCTCGGGGCGATGCCGGCCACGGTGTGCGCCGACCTCTGGGACACGCCGGCGTCCCGGCACGAGGCGGCGTGCGCGTCGGGCAGCGTCGCGACGCTGGCGGCGATGGCCGATCTGCGGTCGGGCGCCTATGGCACGGCACTGGTGGTGGGGATCGAACTCGAGAAGACCGTGCCCGGTGACACCGCCGCCCAACACCTGGGTGCCGCCGCGTGGACGGGACACGAGGGGGCCGGCGCGCGGTACCTGTGGCCGTCGATGTTCGCTGAGGTCGCCGACGAGTACGACCGGCGCTACGGCCTGGACGACGCGCACCTGCGGGCCATCGCGCAGCTGAACTTCGCCAACGCGCGGCGCAACCCCAACGCCCAGACCCGCGCATGGACCGTCCCCGACCGCATCACCGACGACGACGCAACGAACCCCGTCACCGAGGGCCGGCTGCGACGCTACGACTGCAGCCAAATGACCGACGGGGCAGCGGGATTGGTCTTGGTCGGCGATGCCTACCTGCGCGACCATCCCGACGCGCGACCCATCGGCCGCATCGACGGCTGGGGGCACCGCACGGTAGGGCTGGGACTGCGACAGAAACTGGACCGGGCAGCGGACGACCCGTACGTCCTTCCGCATGTGCGGGCGGCGGCGCACGACGCGTTGCGGCGCGCGCGGCTGACCCTCGAGGACCTCGACGGGTACGAGGTGCACGACTGCTTCACCCCCAGCGAGTACCTGGCCATCGACCACATCGGGCTGACCGGCCCCGGCGAGTCCTGGAAGGCCATCGAAAACGGTGAGATCGAGATCGGCGGCCGGCTTCCCATCAACCCCAGCGGCGGACTGATCGGCGGCGGCCACCCGGTCGGGGCCTCGGGCGTGCGCATGCTGCTCGATGCGGCCAAGCAGGTCAGCGGCGCGGCCGGCGACTATCAGGTGGAGGGGGCCAACACGTTCGGCACCCTCAATTTCGGCGGCAGCACCGCCACGACCGTGAGCTTTGTTGTCAGCGCGGCGGAGGGGGCCTGACATGGACGTCGAGATCGTCGGCAAGTTCCTGTCCACGCTGCCCGAGGACGACGACCACCCGTACCGGACCGGGCCCTGGCGCCCGCAGACCACCGAGTGGGACGCCGACGACCTCACCGCCGTGCAGGGCGAACTCCCGCGCGACCTGGACGGCATCTATCTGCGCAACACCGAGAACCCGCTGCACCCGGCGCTGAAGACCTATCACCCTTTCGACGGCGACGCCATGCTGCACATGGTCGGCTTCCGCGACGGAAAAGCCTTCTACCGCAACCGTTTTGTCCGCACGGACGGGTTTCTGGCGGAGAACGAGGCCGGCGAACCGCTGTGGCCGGGGCTGGCCGAGCCGGTGCAACTGGCCAAGCGTGACGAGGGTTGGGGCGCCCGCACCTTGATGAAGGACGCGTCGAGCACCGACGTCATCGTGCACCGCGGCGTCGCGCTGACCAGCTTCTACCAATGCGGCGACCTGTATCGCGTCAACCCATACTCCGGCGAGAACCTGGGCAAGGAGAGCTGGAACGGGCGCTTCCCGACCGATTGGGGGGTGTCCGCGCACCCGAAGGTCGACGGCAAAACCGGCGAATTGCTGTTCTTCAACTACAGCAAGCGGGACCCGTACATGCGCTACGGCGTCGTCGACCAGAACAACGAGCTGGTCCACTACGTCGACATCCCGCTGCCCGGGCCCCGCCTACCGCACGACATGGCGTTCACCGAAAACTACGTGATTCTCAACGACTTTCCGCTGTTCTGGGACCCCAGGCTGCTCGAGCAGGACGTGCACGCGCCGCGCTTCTACCCCGACATCCCGTCCCGTTTCGCGATCCTGCCTCGCCGCGGCGGCACCGCCGACATCCGTTGGTTCGAGGCGGACCCGACGTTCGTGCTGCACTTCGTCAACGCCTACGAGGAGGGCGACGAGATTGTGCTCGACGGTTTCTTCGAGGACGATCCCTCCCCCGCCGACACCGGTGGATCGAAGTGGGACAGGCTGTTTCGCTTCCTCGCGTTGGACCGCCTGCAGTCGCGGCTGCACCGGTGGCGTTTCAACCTCGCCACCGGTGCCGTGCGCGAAGAGCGGTTGTCGGAGTCGATCACCGAATTCGGCACCATCAACCCCGATTACGCCGCCGACGACTACCGCTACGCCTATGCCGCCACCGGCAAGCCGGGCTGGTTCCTGTTCGACGGGTTGGTCAAACACGACCTGCGCACCGGAAGCCAGCAGGCGTTCTCTTTCGGCGACGGGGTCTACGGAAGTGAAACGGCGGTGGCGCCACGCGTCGGCGCCACCGGCGAGGACGACGGTTATCTGGTCACCCTCACCACCGACATGAACGCCGACGCCTCCTACTGCGTGATCTTCGACGCGGCCCGGCTCGAAGACGGGCCGGTGTGCAAACTCCAACTGCCGGAACGCATTTCCAGCGGAACCCATTCGACGTGGGCGCCCGGCGCGCAGCTGCGGCGCTGGGATACCGCGGAGTCGGCGGCGAGCGCGGTGGGGCTGTGATGGACGAGCACCGGCGCCACCGCACGCACTGGCCGGCGCAGCTGGCCTCGATCGGCGGCATCCGTTTCGCGCGCCGGTCGGCCAACTTCAAAGAGACCGTGCGCTTCTACCGTGAGCTCGTTGGGCTGCCGCTGTTCGAGACGTTCGGCGAAAGCTACGGCAGCAACGGCGCGATCTTCGGCCTGCCCAGCTGGAACCTGACGCTGGAGATCGTGGAGTCCACCGAACCCGTCGCGGTGGACCATCACGAACAGCTGTGCCTGTACTTCCCCGACCGGCAGGCGCAGCAGGCGGCGATCGCGCGGCTGCAGGAGGCCGGCCTGGAACCCACCGAGCAGCACCCGTATTGGGAGGCGACGGGCGCGGTCACCTACCGCGACCCCGACGGCCGCGAAATCGTGTTCGCTCCCTTCGTGTTCGGCGTCAACGAGCCAAGCGACAGCGCGGCCTCGGGCACGCACGAGTTCCCGTCGAACTAGCGCCCGGACCGACCCGACACCAGGGCCGCGACGACCGCCGCGATCGAGCACACCACCGCCCCGGCCTCCGCCACCGCGCCCACGTAAAAGCCATACTGCGCCGAGACCGGCGGATTGACGTTGAGCTTGTAGTACCACGCCGTGAGCGCGACAATCAACAGCGAAATCAGAAGTGCGCCAACCGAAGCGAGTCGCACCGACAGGCCACGGCCGACCATCGCCCCGGTCACCAGCAGCGCCGAGGACAGCAAGACGATCAGCTGGCCGGCGCCGAACCCGCGGGGAAGTTCGAGGTTGCCGTGCGCGCCCCCGATGGCGTTGGCCCAACCCCCGCCGTTGACCGCCGTCGTCAACCAGGGCAGCCACGCGCTGGCCGAGATCACCACCGCGAACAGCGCCACCAGCCAACCCGGGCGCAGAGTCATGTAAGCGAGATTAGCCGACCGGGGAGCGGCGATCGCGGCGATCAGTGGCCAACGCCGCCGTGTCCATTCATGCCCGGGTCGGGCCTGGTGAACACCGTGACGAAGTTCTGCAGCGACGCGTCGATGTCGCCGCGCAGCGCGGCCGCGACGATCATGCCGATCGGCCCGAACAGCGCCGGGCCGCCGAGGTGCACGTCGAAGCTGACGATGGAGCCCTCCTGCGCGGGCTGGACTTTGGCCATCAGCTTGACCTTGACGCCACCGACGCCGTCGCCGTTGAGGGTCATGCCCTCCGGCGGCTTGTACCGCACCACCGTCCACTTGATCCGGTTGTACATGCCCTTGACTTCGACGATCGACTCCACGACCGTGCCCTTGTCGATGTCGTCGGGCAGTTTGCTGCGCCACACCCGGTGAATGGTCAGCCAGTCCTTGTACCGGGACAGGTCCGAGGCATGCTTCCAGGCCACCTCGGGGGGCAGCGGGACGTCGATGGATCCGGAGAGTTTCGCCATGAGCTCAGTTCTCGTTGTCGCCTTTTGCGGATTCGGCCGCCTTCTTGACCTCGTCTTGCACTTTGTGGATGGTGTCGGAGTACTTGCCCTGCGTCTTGTCGTCGACGAATTCGCCGGCCTTGTCGATGACCGTCTCGACCTTGTCGGCGTTCTGCGACAGCAGCTCTTTGGCCTTGTCCAGGAATCCCATGTACCCCGTCCTTTCCCCGCCGAAATCCTACTAACCCTTCGGGTCCGCGCTCGCCGGTGGTCAGCGCCACAACCGCGGCTGCACGCCCAGCATCCGGGCCCGGATCCACCACATCGCCTCCACGGCGGCGACGCCCAGCACGCCGATCCCGACGGCGGTTGACGTCACCGCGATGTTCGAGGGGTCCAGCAGGAACGCCTTGCGGGCCAGCGGGATGCTGAAGATCACCACGTAGGCCAGCCCGGAACCGATGACCAGCGCGACCCGCCACCACTGGTAGGGGCGGGCCACCACCGCGAGCACCCACAGCGCGGTCATCAGCAGCGTGATCAGGGCCGCGGTCGACGCCTGCTCCTGTTGCTGGAACGTCGCGTGCCGGCCGTGGTAGGCCAACAGGTACGACGCGAACGTCGCGGTGCCGACAATTAGCCCCGAGGGCAGCGCCGAGCTCAGCACCCGCCGCACGAACCCGGGGTTGGCGCGTTCGTTGTTGGGGGCGAGCGACAAGATGAACGACGGGATCCCGATGGTGAACCACGCCGCGATGGTGACGTGGATCGGCTGGAACGGGTAGAGCAAGGGATCGGCCTTGATCACCTTGGAAAACAGGCATTCGATGCCCACCAGCAGCGCCAGCAGCACCGAGTAGACCGTCTTGGTCAGAAACAGGTTGGCGACCCGCTCGATGTTGCCGATCACCCGCCTGCCCTCCGCGACCACGTACGGCAGGGTGGCAAACCTGTTGTCCAGCAACACGATCTGCGCGACCGCACGCGATGCCGGGCTGCCGGCGCCCATCGCGACGCCGATGTCGGCGTCCTTGAGGGCCAGCACGTCGTTCACGCCGTCGCCGGTCATCGCGACGGTATGCCCGTGCGATTGCAGGGCATGCACGATCGCGCGCTTCTGGTCGGGTCGCACCCGGCCGAAGGTGGTGTAGGCGTCCAGCGCGTCGGCCAGTTGCGGGGGCTCCGACGGTAGGTTGCGCGCGTCCATCGTCTCGCCGCGCAGCCCGAGCTTGTCGGCGACGGCACCGACCGACACCGCGTTGTCGCCGGAGATCACCTTGACCGAAACCCCTTGCTCGGCAAAATAATCCAGTGTTTCCGCCGCGTCCGGACGCACCCGTTGTTCGAGGACCACCAACGCGGCGGGGGTGACGCTGCCCGGGGCGTCCGGGTGGTCGACGGGCACGTCGCCGGTGCCGAGCAACAGGACCCGCAGCCCCTGCGCGCCTATCCGCTCGGCCTGACCGGCGGCCGCCGACGCCGGATCGAGCAGCACGTCGGGCGCCCCGATCACCCAGTTGCCGTGCTCGGCGTAGGACACCCCGCTCCACTTGGTGGACGACTTGAACGGCGCTGTCGCCGTGGCGGTCCAGCCGGGTGGCCGCTGGTAGATCTCGGCGATCGCCTGCATGCTGGCGTTCGGGCGCGGGTCGGCGGCGGCCAGCGCCGCCAGGGCGTCGGCGACGCGGTTGCGCTGTGCCGCTTCGAATTCCTCGACGCCCGCCACGCGCATGCCGTTTTCGGTCAGGGTGCCGGTCTTGTCCGCGCACACCACGTCCACCCGGGCCAGCCCCTCGATGGCGGGCAGCTCCTGGACCAGGCACCGGCGCTGGCCCAGCCGGACCACCCCGACGGCGAACGCGACCGACGTCAGTAGAACCAGGCCTTCGGGCACCATCGGCACCAGGGCGCCCACCGTCCGCAGCACGGATTGCCGCCAGCCCGTGTGCGTGGTGAACAACTGGGTGTAGATCGTCAGCAGACCGGCGGGCACCAACAGGTAGGTGATGAACTGCAGGATGCGGTTGATGCCGTTGCGCAGTTCGGATTTGACGAGGGTGAACTTGCTGGCCTCCTCGGCGAGCTTGGCGGCATACGCCTCCGGCCCGACCTTCGTGGCGCGGTAGGCGCCCGTTCCGGCGACGACGAAGCTGCCCGACATCACGGGGTCGCCGGTGGCCTTGCCGATCGGGTCCGCCTCGCCGGTCAGCAGCGACTCGTCGACCTCCAGGTTCGTCTCCTCGACGACCTGGCCGTCGACGACGATCTGGTCGCCCGGGCCGAGCTCGATGATGTCGTCGAGCACCACCTCGGCGGGCGAGCGGGTGCTGGTCCCGGATTGCCTGCGCACCAACGGTTTCGCCTGCCCGACGATCGCCAGGGCGTCCAGCGTCTGCTTGGCGCGGATTTCCTGGACCATGCCGACGACGCTGTTGGCGACGATGAGCAGGCCGAACATCCCGTTGATCAGCGAACCCGTCGCCAGCACGATCAGCAGCAACACCCCCAGGATCGCGTTGATCCGGGTGAAGACGTTGGCCCGCACGATGTCCGCGATGCTGCGGGTGGCGCGTTCGCGGACCGCGTTGCTCTTGCCCTCGGCGACCCGCTGCGCCACCTCGGCATCGGTCAGGCCGGCGATCATCGGGTGAACGTTCCCAGCTTGTCCGAGTCGTAGTACTCCAGGTTCAGGGTGTTCCCGGCGAACACGGCCTTGGAAATCGTTCCGGGCGGGGCGTTTTCGTCGGTCAGACCGAAGGTGAAGGTGTCGCCGTCCCAGTGCGTCAGGGCGACCGTCCGGTTCTTCGGTCCCATCGCCAGTTGCAGGGCGCCGTCGCGTTCGGTGACGATGGCCGGGCCCCAGTAGTCGCTGGCGTAGACGCCCACGTAGTCGCCCAGCGGTTTGGCCGGGCCGGGGTTGGCGGGTGGCTGCTTGCCCACCAGCGAGCCCTCCGGATTGTTCAGCCAGCCGATCGCCTTCTTGTAGAGGGCGGCCCAATCCTCGCGAATCTGGCCGTATTGCACGAGGTCCATGAACTGGGCGGTCAGGGTTTCCGGGATGCCGTAGGGGGCGCCGTTCGTCAGCGCGACGATGCCCAGGTCTTCGGAGGGCAGCACCACGAAGTTGGTCGCCGCGCCCAAATCGAAAGCGCCGGAATGGCTGTACTCGGTGCGCCCCGAGGAGTCCACCGACGCGTTGAAGCCGTATCCGTAGAAACCCGAGCGCCCCTTGGGCGTCGACGCGGGCGCCGACACCGTCTGCGGGCTGATGGCCGGCAGCAAGGCCTCCGCCGACGCGACCCGCTGTCCGTTGTAGGTTCCGTTGCCCAGCAACATCATCAGCCAACGGGCCATGTCGTTCACCGACGAACTCACGCCCCCGGCCGGCGACTGGGGATCGGGATCGCGCTGGAATCGGGGCTCCCACTTGTCGGCGACCTTGATGTGGTTGACCGCGCGGTTGGGCCGCGCGACGAAGTCGGCGAAGCGCGAACTGGTCGACGTCATTCCCAGCGGGCGGTAGAGCACCTCGTCCGACAGGTCCTCCCACGATTTGCCCGCCGCGGCGGCCACCGCCTCGGCCGCGGCGGTCACGCCGTAGTTGGTGTAGGCGTAGCTGGCCCGAAAAGGGGCGAGCGGCAGGTACTTCAGCCGCTCGAGGGTCTGGCGACGGTCGTAGCCGAGGTCTTCGAGTTTGTCACCGGCGTGATCGGGCAGCCCGGAACGGTGCGAGTACAGGTCGCCGACGGTCACGTGGCCGGTGACGTACGGATCGCTCAGCGCGAACCACGGCAGCCTGGACGTGACCGGGGTGTCCCATGCGACGACGTGGTCGCTGACTTCGTGCGCGACCACCGTAGCGCCGACCGATTTGGAGACCGAGGCCAACTGGAAGACGGTGTCGGCGTCCACCTTGTTGTCCTGCCCCTGCCCCCTGCTGGCGTCTCTGAGTCCGAAACCCTTGGCGTATAGCACTTTCCCGCCGTGGACGATCGCCACGGCCATCCCGGGGACGCCGGTGGCCTTCATCAGGTCGCCGACCAGGCCGTCGACCTTTGCGACGGCGTCGTCGATGCGGCCGGCGGGGATCGCCAGGCCGGACACCTCGTTGGGCGGCGCGTCAGAGAGCGCGGGTGGGCTGGATGCCGGCTGCGCGGGCCCGCATCCGGTCAAGCCGAGCAGCACCGCGGCGGCGGCCGCGGCCGCGCGTTCCGTCATGGCCGAACCTTAGCCTGGGGAGGTCGCCGGGCCCCCGAATCAGAGCCGCCACCAGGGATTCGATTTCACCGCCGCGGGATCGACGCGTTGCCCGGGGGCGGGGACGGCCACATTGACTTGTTCCGTTCCCGCGGCGACGAGCAGGCGTTCCACCGGCTCGGCCCACGGGTGCGGGGCCAGCCGGAAGGTGCCCCAGTGGATCGGGACCAGCAGGCCGGCGTCGGTGAGATCCAGGTGTGCCCGCACCGCCTCCTCGGGGTTCATGTGCACGTCCGGCCACGCCGTGTTGTAGGCACCGATGGGCAGCAGGGTCAGGTCGAACGGTCCGTGCTCTTCGCCGATGTGCGCGAAGCTCTTGGTGTAGCCGGTGTCCCCGCCGAAATACGCCCGATGGTTCGGCCCGGCGAAGGCCCACGACGCCCACAGCGTGGTGTTGCGGTCCAGGAAGCGGCCCGAAAAGTGCCGCGCCGGCATGCAAGTGATGGTCAACTGGTCGACCTGCTGGCTCTGATGCCAGTCAAGCTCGACGATGCGGTGCTCCGGGATGCCCCACGCGCGCAAGTGGGCACCGACGCCGAGCGGCACGAAGAACGGGGCCCGCTGGGTGCGGGCCAGCGCGGCCACCGTATCGATGTCCAGGTGGTCGTAGTGGTCATGGCTGATCACCACCGCATCGACGGCGGGCAGCCCCTCCAGCTGCACCGGCGGCGGATGCAGCCGCTGCGGCCCGACGATGTCCGAGGGCGAGCATCGGTCGCTCCACACCGGGTCGGTGAGCACCCGGTAGCCGTCGATCTCCAGCAGCGCCGTCGAGTGACCGAACCAGCTGACGGCGAGCCGGCCGGGATCACCGTCGAAGATCGCCGGCGCGGCCAACGGGATCGGCGCCGCCGGCCTGCCCACGCTGCGGTTCGCGATCAACTCCCACAGCACCAGCCGCAGTTCCTCGCGGTCCATCGTCGACTCGGAGGCGGGCTCGAGATTGACGAAGACACCGTCGCGGTAGTTCGGTGACGACTCGGTCACCGCCCGGATCGACGCGGGGTGAGCGCCGAGGGCCGCCGGCGCGCCGTGCAGCGCCCGCACCACCCAACCACCGGCCGCCAGCGACGCCGTACCGGCGGCCAGTCGCAGCGCCCCCCGCAGCATGACCGTCAGGCCCCCTGGAACTTCGGCGGCCGCTTCTCGATGCGCGCGACCTGGGCTTCGATGACGTCCTGGCTGCCCCAGGCCCGGTCGAAGAGCTCCTTGTGCTCCGGCGCGGCCTCCTCGATGGCGCCGTCGTCGTTCAGGACCCGCTTGGCGTGCTGGATTGCCAACGGCGCCAGGCCGGCGATCTCGGCGGCCCAGGCCTGGGCGTCGGCCAGCGTCCCGATGCGGTTGGCCATGCCGGTCTGCAGCGCAACGTCGGCGGTGAGCTTCTCCGCGGTCAGCAGCATGGCCCGGGCACGGCCGTGACCGACCAGCGATGACAGGCGCCGGATGCTCCAGTTGTCAAGGGCCAGGCCGTATTTCGATGTGGGGAATTGGAAGAACGCCTCCGGCGCGACGACCCGCAGATCGCATTGCATGGCCAGTTGCAGGCCCGCGCCGATCGCAGGGCCGTTGACGGCGGCGATCACCGGGATCAGCGTCGTGTCCATCACCTTGTGCAGCTCGATGAGCCGGTCGGGATAGTCGGCGGCGAACGCGTCGCCACTCAGGTCGGCGCCGGCGCAGAACGCCGTGCCCTGGCCGGTCAGCACGATGGCCCGGACGGTCCCGTCGCTCGCCTTCTGGAAGGCCTCCCGCAGCTCCTCCACCAGCTGGGAGTTGAGGGCATTGCGGCGTTCGGGCCGCTGCAGCTCAATGGTCAGCACGGCTTCGGCCTGGGTAACACCGATCATGGCAGCCACCCTATATAGCCTCGTCTCGTGAGTCGTATCACGGCTGCTCAGCTGCGGGACGCGGTGCTGGATGAGGGCTCTTTCGTCCGCTGGGACAGCGAGCCGCTCGCCATCCCGGTCAGCGAGGCGTACGCGCGAGAGCTGGCCGACGCGCGTGCGGCCAGCGGCCTGGACGAATCGGTGCTGACCGGCGAGGGCCGGATCTTGGGGCGCCGGGTGGCGGTCGTGGTCTGCGAGTTCGGCTTTCTCGGCGGCTCGATCGGGGTGGCGGCCGCCGAACGGATCACCGCCGCGGTGCAACGGGCGACCGCCGAGGGGCTCCCGCTGCTGGCGTCGCCGAGCTCCGGCGGCACCCGCATGCAGGAGGGCACGGTCGCGTTTCTGCAGATGGTGAAGATCGCCGCCGCCGTCCGCCTGCACACGCTTGCCCACCTGCCCTACCTGGTCTACCTGCGCAACCCGACCACTGGCGGCGTGTTCGCGTCGTGGGGTTCGCTGGGGCACGTCACGGTCGCCGAGCCGGGCGCGCTGATCGGGTTCCTCGGGCCGCGGGTGTACCAGCTGCTCTATGGCGAACCCTTCCCCGAGGGCGTCCAGACGGCGGAAAACCTGCAGCGCCACGGCGTGATCGACGGCGTCGTCCCGGTGGGTGAGCTGCGCCGGATGCTGGACCGCGCGCTGACGGTGATCGCCGACCCGCCCCAGCCCCTGCCGGCGGCGCCGCCGCCCGAGCCGATCCCCGACGTGCCGGCGTGGGACTCGGTGGTGGCCTCCCGCCGCCCGGACCGCCCGGGGGTGGGGCTGCTGCTGCGCCACGGCGCCACCGACCCGGTGTTGCTGTCGGGCACGGAACAGGGCGAGGCGGCGACGACGCTGTTGGCGCTGGCCCGGTTCGCCGGCCAGCCCGCGGTGGTGCTCGGCCAGCAGCGGGTGACGGGCGGGATGGTGGGGCCCGCGTCGCTGCGCGAGGCCCGGCGCGGCATGGCGCTGGCCGCCGAGCTGCGCCTGCCGCTGGTGCTGGTGATCGACACCGCCGGCCCCGCCCTGTCGGCCGAGGCCGAACAGGGCGGGTTGGCCGGGCAGATCGCCCAGTGCCTGGCCGAGCTGGTGACCCTCGACACCCCGACGGTGTCGGTGTTGCTCGGGCAGGGCAGCGGCGGGCCGGCGCTGGCGATGGTGCCCGCCGATCGGGTGCTGTGTGCGTTGCACGGCTGGCTGGCGCCGCTGCCGCCGGAAGGCGCGAGCGCGATCGTCTTCCGTGACACCGACCACGCCGCGGAACTCGCTGCGGCGCAAGGCATCCGGTCGGCCGACCTGCTGGCATCGGGCATCGTCGACGCAGTCGTGCCCGAGCATCCCGACGCGGCCGACGAGCCGGTCGAGTTCTGCCGGCGGCTCTCGCGCGCCATCGCCGCCGAACTGCGGGGGCTGAGCGCGCTCCCCGGCGACGAGCGCCTGTCCGCCCGACTGCGGCGCTACCGCCGCATCGGGCTGCCGTGACGCCCCGACGTCTCGCGACTCAGCCCTCCGGCAGCCCGAGGTAGCGCTGGATCGTCGGGCCCAGCCACTCCACGATCTCGTCTCGGCTCATCTCGACGACCGGCGGCAGTCGTAACACGAAGCGGCACAAGGCCATTCCGAGGATCTGCGTCGCGATCAGCCCGGCCCGCACACCGATGTCGCTCGGCGGCACGAAGGACGCCACCAGCGGTTCGATCTGGCTTCCGAAGATCTCCTGCATCCGTTGCGCCGCTTCGCCATTGGTGGCGCTGGACCGCAACAGGATCACCAGCGCCTCGTCACCCTCCCAGCGTTCGAGAAAGTGCCGGACCAGCGAGCGCCCCACCTGCACCGGGTCGGCCGCGGCCAGGTCGGGAAAGCGCAAGTCGAACTCGGCCGCGGCGGCGAACAGTTTGTCCTTGCTGCCGTAGTACCGCATGACCATCGCGGGATCGATCCCGGCGTCCGCGGCGATCGCCCGAATGGTCGCGCCCTGAAAACCCACGGCGCCGAATCGCTCGCGGGCCGCCGCCAGGATTACCGCCTTCGTCTCGTCCGACGACCTTCTCATGCCAACGACTGTAGGCCAACAACTGTTGACATCGCGCGACCGGCGCGCCAGCATGGAGGTATGTCAACAAGCGTTGACCAACTCACGAGGAGAGGAGCCGGCCATGCAAGACACCGATGTCCTGGTGGTAGGCGCAGGTCCGACCGGTCTGACGCTCGCGGCGGCACTGCTGCGCCGCGGGATCGGGGTGACCGTGGTCGACAAAATGGCGGACGGCGCCCACACGTCGCGCGCCGCCGCCGTCAACGCCCGCACCCTGGAGGTGCTCGAAGAGCTCGACGTGTCCCGGCGGATGGTCAAGGCGGGGCTGATCGCACCGCGATTCACCATGCGGCAGGGCCGGCGCATCCTGATGCCCGTCGACTTCGACCAGCTGCCCTCGGCCCACCCGTACACGCTGATGCTGTCCCAGGCCGACACCGAGCGGCTGTTGCTCGAGCGGCTCCACGAACTCGGCGGCGACGTCGTCCGGCCCAAGGCGCTGAGCCGCATCACCCAGGACGCCGACGGTGTCACGGCGACGTTCGATGACGGCGACACCATCAGGGCGCGTTATGCCGTCGGCACGGACGGCATGCACAGCACCGTGCGCGCGCAAGCCGGAATCGGCTTCCGGGGCGGGGAATTCGCCGAATCATTCACGCTCGCCGACGTCCGGTTGACCGGCGAGGCGCCGCGCAACGAGGTGATCCTGTTCTACGCCAAGGATGGCCTGACGGTGCTGGCGCCGCTGCCCGGCGACATCTTCCGCGTCGTCGCGCCGACGGCCGACGCGCCCGAGCGGCCGTCGGCCGAGTTCGTGCAGGCGCTGCTGGACGCCCGGGGCTTCGGGCCGGGGCGAACGGCGGTCACCGAACTGGTCTGGGGCTCGCGGTTCCACATCCATCACCGCGTCGCCGACAGCTACCGGGCCGGCCGGCTCCTGCTGGCCGGCGACGCGGCCCACGTGCACAGCCCCGCCGGGGGCCAGGGCATGAACCTGGGCATCGCCGACGCGTCGGCGCTGGCCGGGGCGCTCGCCGAGGTCCTGCGCGGCGGCCCGGAGGCGGCGCTGGACGCCTACAGCGCCACCCAGCGCGAGCGCGCCGAGCGTGTGCTGAAACTGACGGGGCGGCTGACCCGGGTCTCGACCCTGCCGCGCCCGTTGCGTCCCCTGCGCAACGCGGGAATGCGGCTGGCCGCACGGTTTCCCGCGGTGCGGCGGCAGCTGGCGCTGCGGTTGAGCGGGCTCGCGGCCCGATAAGCCAACTCCGCATCAGCCCGGCGTGACCCGCCGCATCCGAGCGAATCCCGAAGGCCGGCACCCCATTTCGTCCGCACGCCGATACCAGCGGGCAGTTGCGGCGCAGCGTCGAAACCGTAACCTTTTGGGCACCGGCGGCCCATCCTGGGCGCCGCCGCCGCGAACAATCAGGCAAGATGGGCGGCATGGACACCGGTGGGATCTCACCTCGCGTCTTGGTCGTCGACGACGACTCCGATGTGCTCGCCTCGCTCGAGCGCGGCCTGCGGCTGTCCGGGTTCGAGGTGTCGACCGCGGTCGACGGCGCGGAAGCCCTGCGCAGCGCCACCGAGACCCGGCCGGACGCGATCGTGCTGGACATCAACATGCCCGTCCTGGACGGCGTCAGCGTCGTCACAGCGCTGCGGGCGATGGACAACGACGTCCCGGTCTGCGTGCTCTCCGCCCGCAGCTCGGTCGACGACCGCGTGGCCGGGCTCGAGGCCGGCGCCGACGACTACTTGGTCAAGCCGTTCGTGTTGGCCGAGCTCGTCGCACGGGTCAAGGCGCTGCTGCGCCGCCGCGGCGCGACGGCAACCTCGTCGTCGGAAACCATCACCGTCGGTCCGCTGGAGGTGGACATCCCCGGCCGGCGCGCCAGGGTCAACGGCGTCGACGTCGACCTGACCAAGCGGGAATTCGACCTGCTGGCGGTGCTGGCCGAGCACAAGACCGCGGTGCTGTCCCGCGCGCAGCTGCTGGAGCTGGTGTGGGGTTACGACTTCGCCGCCGACACCAACGTGGTCGACGTGTTCATCGGTTACCTGCGCCGCAAGCTGGAGGCCAACGGCGGTCCCCGGCTGCTGCACACCGTCCGCGGAGTTGGGTTCGTGCTGCGCATGCAGTAACCAGGTCGAGCGACCATGAATTTTCTGTCCCGGATCCTGACCCGTACGCCCTCGCTACGGGCCCGGGTGGTGGTCGCGACGGTCATCGGGGCGGCGATCCCGGTGCTCATCGTCGGCGTCGTCGTCTGGGTGGGCATCACCAACGACCGCAAGGAGCGGCTGGACCGCCGGCTCGACGAGGCGGCGGGCTTCGCGATCCCCTTCCTGCCGCGCGGCCTCGACGAAATTCCCCGCTCCCCCAACGACAACGACGCGATCATGACGGTCCGCCGCGGCGACCTGATCAAGTCGAACACGGACGTGACGCTGCCCAAGCTGGACGTCGACTACGGCGACGCCTACGTCAACGGCGTGCGCTACCGCGTGCGCACGGTCGAGATACCCGCGCCGGAGCCCACATCGCTGGCCGTGGGCGCCACGTATGACGCGACGCTCGCCGAAACCAACAATCTGCACCGACGAGTGCTGTTGATTTGTGGCTTCGCCATCGTCTCGGCGGCGGTGTTCGCCTGGCTGCTGGCCGCGTTCGCGGTGCGGCCGTTCAAACAGCTCGCGCAGCAGACCCGATCGATCGACGCCGGGGACGAGGCCCCGCGGGTGGAAGTGCACGGCGCCACCGAGGCCGTCGAGATAGCCGAAGCCATGCGGGGCATGCTGCAGCGAATCTGGAACGAGCAGAACCGCACCAAGGAGGCGCTCGCGTCGGCGCGCGACTTCGCCGCGGTGTCGTCGCACGAGCTGCGCACCCCGCTGACCGCGATGCGCACCAACCTCGAGGTGCTGTCCACCCTGGACATGTCCGACGATCAACGCAAAGAGGTGCTCGGCGACGTCATCCGCACCCAGTCGCGCATCGAGGCCACCCTGAGCGCCCTCGAACGGCTGGCCCAGGGCGAACTGTCGACGTCCGACGACCACGTGCCGGTCGACATCACCGAGTTGCTCGACCGCGCCGCCCACGACGCGATGCGCATCTACCCCGACCTCGACGTGTCGCTGGTGCCGTCGCCAACGTGCATCATCGTCGGACTGCCCGCCGGATTGCGCCTGGCGGTGGACAACGCGATCGCCAATGCCGTCAAGCACGGCGGCGCGACGCGGGTGCAGCTGTCGGCGGTGAGCTCGCGCGCCGGGGTGGAGATCGCCATCGACGACAACGGCGGCGGCGTTCCCGAAGAGGAACGCAGCGTGGTGTTCGAGCGGTTCTCCCGCGGGTCGACCGCGTCGCATTCGGGGTCCGGGCTGGGGCTGGCGCTGGTCGCCCAACAGGCCCACCTGCACGGCGGGACCGCCGCACTGGAGAGCAGCCCGCTGGGCGGCGCGCGGCTGGTGCTGCGCCTGCCCGGCCCGAGCTAAACGAGTTCGCTTGGGGCGCAAGGCTTTTGACCGGCTCCGCGCCCAGGCCCGCCCGACCGGCGCGGTCCGCGGAGGGTCGGGCACACTGGAGCGATGGGTAACGGCAACAAACCGACCGACAACGACACGCTGGCACACATCCGCGACCTGGTCGCCGAGGAGAAGGCCCTGCGGGCGCAGCTGCAACAGGGCGACATCTCCGAGTCGGAGGAACACGATCGCCTGCGCCGGCTCGAGGTCGAGCTCGACCAATGCTGGGACCTGCTGCGACAGCGCCGGGCGCTGCGCGACACCGGTGGTGACCCGCGGGAGGCGGAAGTGCGTCCGGCCGACGAGGTCGAGGGCTACCTGAACTGAGCGGCGACGCGGCAGACGTCGACGCCGTAGTCATAGGCGGCGGCCACAACGGCCTGGTGGCGGCGGGATACCTGGCGCGGGCGGGTCTTCGGGTGCGGTTGCTGGAGCGGCTGGGGCACGTGGGCGGGGCCGCCGTGTCGGCGCAGGCCTTCGACGGGGTCGGGGTCCGGCTGTCGCGGTACTCCTACCTGGTCAGCCTGCTCCCACCCCGCATCGTCGACGACCTGGGCGCCGCGGTGCGGTTGGCGCGCCGACGTTATTCCTCGTACACGCCGGACCCGGAGACCGGTGGGCGCCGTGGGCTGTTGATCGGCGCGGGCGCCGACACGTTCGCGGCGATCGGCGCCGACACCGACGCGCGCGGGTTCGCCGCGTTCTATCAACGCTGCCGCCTGGTGACCGGGCGGCTCTGGCCGACGCTGCTGGAGCCGTTGCGCACCCGCGAGCAGGCCCGCCGGCACGTCGTGGGCGACCCGGAAACGGCGGCCGCGTGGCACGCCCTGATCGAGGAGCCGATCGGGCATGCCATCACCGCGGCCGTCGACAACGACGTGGTGCGCGGGGTGATCGCGACCGACGCGCTGATCGGAACGTTCGCCCGCCTCGACGACCCGTCGCTGATCCAGAACGTCTGCTTCCTGTATCACGTGCTCGGCGGCGGGACCGGGGACTGGGATGTCCCCGTCGGCGGGATGGGCGCGCTGACCGACGCCCTGGCCAGGGCCGCCGTCGGCCACGGCGCCGAAATCACCACCGGCGCAGAGGTTTACGCAGTCGAACCGGACGGCCTGGTCCGTTATCGCGCCGGGGGCAAGGAGCGACTGATCCGGGCCCGGTTCGTGCTCGCCGGGGTCACGCCGGCCGTGCTCGCCGGGCTGCTCGGCGAACGACCGCCCGCCCCCGTCCAGGGCGCGCAGGTCAAGGTGAACATGGTGCTGCGGCGCCTGCCCCGGTTGCGCGACGGCGGCGTCACACCCGAGCAGGCCTTCGCCGGGACGTTCCACGCGAACGAGACCTGGGCCCAGCTGGACGGCGGGTATGCCGACGCGGCCGCCGGGCAGATCCCGGATCCCCTGCCCTGCGAGGCGTATTGCCATTCCCTGACCGACCCGAGCATCCTGCCGGCCGACCTACGCGAATCGGGCGCGCACACCATGACCGTGTTCGGCCTGCACACCCCCCACTCGCTGTTCGACGGCAGCTACTCCGGCGCCCTGCGCGACCGGCTGACCGAATCGGTGCTGGCGTCGGTGAATTCCGTTCTGGCCGAACCGATTCAGGACGTCATGATGGACGACGCCCAGGGCCGGCCATGCATCGAGACGACGACCACCCTGGACTTGCACCGCACGCTAAGGATGACCGCCGGAAACATCTTCCACGGCGGCCTGGCGTGGCCCTTCGCCGACGACGACGACCCGCTGGACACGCCGGCGCGGCAATGGGGGGTGGCCACCGCGCACGAGCGGATCATGCTGTGCGGCTCCGGCGCCCGCCGCGGCGGCGCGGTGTCGGGCATCGGCGGGCACAACGCCGCGATGGCGGTGCTGGCCTCGCTGACTGGCTAGCGGGCGTCGATCGTCTTGTAGTCGCGCTCGGTGTAGCCGGTGTAGATCTGGCGGGGACGGCCGATCTTGCTGTCGCCCTCGTCGTGCATCTCGCGCCAGTGCGCGATCCAGCCCGGCAGCCGGCCCAACGCGAACAGCACGGTGAACATCCGCACGGGGAAGCCGAGCGCCCGGTAGATCAGCCCGGTGTAGAAGTCGACGTTCGGGTACAGCTTGCGCTCGACGAAGTAGTCGTCGGTCAACGCCGCCTCTTCCAACTCCTTGGCGATCTCCAGCAGTGGGTCGCCGCCGAGCTTGGCCAGGATCTTGTCGGCCTGTTCCTTGACGATGCGGGCGCGGGGGTCGTAGTTCTTGTAGACCCGGTGACCGAAGCCCATCAGCTTGACGCCCTCTTCGCGGTTCTTGACCTTGCGGACGAACTCGCTGACGTCGTCGCCGCTTTCGCGGATCTGCTCGAGCATCTCGAGCACCGCCTGGTTGGCACCGCCGTGCAGCGGCCCCCACAGCGCGTTGATGCCACCGGAGATCGACGTGAACAGGTTGGCCCGCGAGGACCCCACCAGCCGCACCGTCGACGTCGAGCAGTTCTGCTCGTGGTCGGCGTGCAGGATGAGCAGCATGTCGAGAGCCCGGACCACCTCGGGATCTGCCTGGTACGGCTCGGCCGGCAGCCCGAACGTCATCCGCAGGAAGTTCTCCACCAGCGACAGCTTGTTGTCCGGGTAGAGGAACGGCTGCCCGACGGACTTCTTGTAGGCGTACGCGGCGATGGTGGGCAGCTTCGCGAGCAGGCGGATGGTCGACAGCTCGACCTGCCGGTTGTCCATCGGGTCCAGCGCGTCGGGGTAGTAGGCACTCAGCGCGTTCACCACGCTGGACAGCACCGGCATCGGGTGCGCGTTGCGCGGGAAGCCGTCGAAGAACCGCTTCAGGTCCTCGTGCAGCATGGTGTGCAGCTGGATCCGCTTGGTGAATTCCGCGAGCTGATCCTTGTCCGGCAGCTCGCCGTAGATCAGCAGGTAGCTCACCTCGATGAAGGTCGACTTCTCGGCGAGCTGCTCGATCGGGTAGCCGCGGTAACGCAGGATCCCGGCGTCGCCGTCGATGTAGGTGATGGAGCTCTTGCAGGCGGCGGTGTTGACGAAGCCGTTGTCGAAAGTCGTGTGCCCGGTCTTGGACAACAGGGGACCGAGCGCAATCCCGTCGGCACCTTCGGTGGCGCGAACGATCTCAAGGTCGATCTCGCCCCCCGGGTACTTCAGAGTTGCGGTGTCGTCGGTGTCGGCCACGAGAACCCCTTTGCGCTCTGGCTGGTATGGCTGCCCTGACTAGGTGCTTATAGGTGAAGGTAGTCGTTGTCGCGTTCGCGTGCCTGCCCGGGGTCGGGTCTGCGGCGTCGCACCGGCCCCTCGGCTCGGTCAGGGCTGCAGGCGCTCGACCCGGTCGCCGATGACCCGGATCCGGTTATGCAACCGGTTCTCCCGCCCTTGCCAGAATTCGACCTCCTCCGGGGCGAGCAGGTAGCCGCCCCACCCCGGTGGCACCGGAACCTGCTCGCTGTCGGCGAAGCGCGCGGTCACCTCGGCCAGCTGGTCGAGCAGGGCCGCCCGCGAGGCGATCGGACGCGACTGCTGCGACGCCCACGCCCCCAGCTGCGAGCCGCGGGGTCGCTTGGACCAGTAGTCCTCGGTGACCTCTTCAGTGACCTTGCTCACCGCGCCGCGGATGTGCACCTGCCGACCCAGCAGGTACCACGGAAAGGTCACCGACGCGTAGGGCGTCACCGCCAGCTCGGCGCCCTTGGCCGAGTCGTAGTTGGTGAAAAATGTGATCCCCGACTCGTCCACGCTCTTGCACAGCACCGTCCGGCTCGTCGGCCTGCCGTCGGCGACGGTGGCCAGGACCATGGCGTTGGGTTCCGCGACGCCGGAGCGCTCCGCGTCGTCGATCCATTTGCGCAGCAAGGCAACCCAGCCGTCGTCGAGCCAATCCGCGTCGAGATCCGGACTGCCGTCCTTTTCCACCGATCCGTACTCCACGCGCATTCTCTGCAGGTGCTCACGGTCTGGTCCGGCCATCGCGCCAACGCTACCGGGGCTTGCTACCGGCCGGTAGCGTCGGCGCGAACCTGGGGTGCGAGAATTTTCGGTATGACTGTGGTCCCCGAAGACTTTGTCCCCGGCCTCGAAGGCGTGGTCGCTTTCACCACCGAGATCGCCGAGCCGGATAAGGACGGCGGCGCGCTGCGCTACCGCGGCGTCGACATCCAAGACCTGGTGAACCAGCAGGTCACGTTCGGCGAAGTGTGGGCCCTGCTGGTCGACGGAAAGTTCGGTCACGGATTGCCGCCCGCCGAGCCGTTCCCGCTGCCCATCCACACCGGCGACGTGCGCGTCGACGTGCAGGCGGGCCTGGCGATGCTGGCCCCGATCTGGGGCTACCGCCCCCTGCTCGACACCGACGATGCCACCGCCCGCGACCAGCTGGCCCGGGCCTCGGTGATGGCGCTGTCCTACGTCGCCCAGTCCGCGCGCGGCATCTACCAGCCCGCCGTCCCGCAACGCATCATCGACGAATGCTCGACTGTCACAGCCCGTTTCATGACGCGCTGGCAGGGCGAGCCCGACCCGAGGCACGTCGAGGCGATCGACGCCTACTGGGTCTCGGCCGCCGAGCACGGCATGAACGCCTCCACCTTCACCGCGCGGGTGATCGCCTCGACCGGGGCCGACGTCGCGGCGGCACTGTCCGGGGCGATCGGGGCCATGAGCGGGCCGCTGCACGGCGGCGCGCCGGCGCGCGTCCTGCCGATGATCGAAGAGGTCGAGCGCACCGGCGACGCCCGCGGCCTGGTCAAGAAGATCCTGGACAGCGGCGACAAGCTGATGGGCTTCGGGCACCGCGTCTACCGCGCGGAGGACCCGCGGGCGCGGGTGCTGCGCGCGACCGCCGAGCGGCTGGGCGCGCCGCGCCACGAGGTTGCGGTCGCGCTCGAGCAGGCCGCCCTGGCCGAGCTGCGCGAACGCCGTCCGGACCGCGCCATCGAGACCAACGTCGAGTTCTGGGCGGCCGTGATCCTGGACTTCGCCCAGGTACCGCCCAACATGATGCCGGCGATGTTCACCTGCGGGCGCACCGCCGGCTGGTGCGCGCACATCCTCGAACAGAAGCGGCTCGGCAAGCTGGTTCGCCCGTCGGCCATCTACGTGGGTCCCGGCCCGCGTAGCCCCGAGTCCGTCGAGGGTTGGGATCGCAGCCTCACCAACGCCTAGTTGTCGGTGCCCGGCGATTTAATGGGTGTCGCCGCGATGAGTTTGCGTCGCGGGAGCAGTCATAACTCGCGAGCCTGCCCGTCCCGGGCCGGCCTGGGAGACCGACAGCAAGGAGAACGAGAATGGCACCTAACATCGAACCCGCCCTGTCCCCGCACCTGGTGGTGGACGACGCGGCCGCCGCAATCGACTTCTACGTCAAGGCCTTTGGCGCCGAGGAGATAGGGCGGGTGCCTCGCCCGGACGGAAAACTCGTCCACGCGGCGGTGCGCATCAACGGCTTTCTCGTCATGCTCAACGACGACTTCCCCGAGGTCTGCGGCGGCAAGTCGATGACGCCGAAATCCCTGGGCGGCACCCCGGTCACCATCCACCTGACGGTCACCGACGTCGACACCAAGTTCCAGCGGGCGCTGGATGCGGGCGCCACCGTGGTCGCGCCGTTGGACGACCAGTTCTGGGGTGACCGCTACGGCGTAGTCGCCGACCCGTTCGGCCACCACTGGTCGATGGGGCAGCCGGTCCGCGAGGTCCCGTACGAGGAGATCCAGGCCGCGATGGCGGGGCAGGGCGCCGGCTAGCCCAGCAGCCGGTCCAGCAGCCCGCGTCGCTGCGGCGGCGCGGGCTCGGCGGCGGCAGCGGCGGCGAGCATGTCGGCGACGTCGGTGAACTTGTTGCGCGGGCGGCCGTCGGCGCCGCCGCGGGCGATCTCGGCGGCGTCGATGGCCCGCCAACCGCGCGCGTCGAGGGCGTCGGGCTGCCGGGCCAAGACCAGCTTGTCCAGCGCCCCCGGCCCGGCCGCCGGATGGCCGAGCTTGCCGGCGTTGAAGTCCTCGACCAGGGCATGAACGGTTTGCAGCGAGCACGATTTGTTCGTGCCGATGAACCCGCTCGGGCCCCGCTTGATCCAGCCGGCGACGTACGCCCCGGGCACCGGCGCCCCGGAGTCGGGGTCGACCACGCGCCCGCCGTCGTTGGGCACGACGGCCGCCGACCCGTCGAACGGCAGATCGCGAATCGGCTTGCCGCGGTAGCCAATTGAGGTCAGCACCAGGCCCGCCCCCAGTTGGCGCCGCTCGTCGGTGCCCGTGACGGCGAATTCGACGCCGGTGGCGCGTTGGTCACCCGACACCCGATTCGGGGTGAGCTGGTAGGCGAGTCTGATGCGCGGCGCCTGGGACTTATGGGCCGGAGCCGAATCGTCGCCGAGCTTGCTCAGTATTTCCAGCTTGCGCCTGGTCAAGCCGTCCCTGGCGGTGGCGAGATCGGCCGCGACCAACTCGTGATCGGCCGCGCTGAGCACGACATCGGACGAGCCCGTGAGCCCGATCAGTTCGGGCAGGGTGAATGCCGACTGCGCGGGACCGCGCCGGGCGGCGACCACCACCTCGCGGACCGCGGAGCCACGAAACGCCGCCAGCGCGCGGTCGGAGATGTCGGTCCGGGCCAGGTCGTCGGGATTGGCCGTGAGCACGCGGGCGACGTCGAGGGCGACGTTTCCGTTGCCGACGATCACCACCCGCTCGTGGCCGAGATCGACTGGCAGATCGGCGAACTCGGGATGCCCGTTGACCCACGCGACGAATTCGGTGGCGGTGCCGGTGCCCGGCAGGCCCATGCCCTCGACCTCCAGGCGACGGTCGTCGGGGGCGCCCACGGCGTACAACACGGCGTGATGGTGGGCGAGCAGTTCGGCGTGGCTCAAGTGCCTGCCGACCTCGACGTTGAGGTAGAACCGGAAGCGGCGGTGACCGGCGACGCGGTCGAACAGCCGGGTCACCCGCTTGGTGTTCTGGTGATCGGGCGCCACGCCGGCGCGCACCAACCCGTACGGCGTGGGCAGCTTCTCAAAGACGTTGACGCGCACGCCATGCTGGGTGAGCAGCTCGTCGGCGGCGTACATCGCCGCCGGCCCGGACCCCACGATGGCCACGGTCAGCGGCCGCCGGCTCGCGCGCACCTCGGCCGCCGGCAGCACGGGCGCCAGCTTCGAGGTCGGCGGCAACTTCTCGCCCTTTGGCAGCTCCGGGTAGAAGGACGCGTTGATCTCGACGAACGGCAGCTGCTTGGCATCCAGGCGGGTGTCAGGGGCGATCGCGCCGACCGGGCAGGCGCTCACGCACGCCCCGCAGTCCACGCACGCCACCGGATCGATGTAGAGCATCTCCGAGGTGGCGAAGCCGGGCTCGTCGGGCGTGGGGTGGATGCAGTTCACCGGGCAGGCGAAAACGCAGGACCCGTCGTTACAGCACGACTGGGTAATAACGTGCGGCATAGGCGATTACCCGTGCGGCCCTAGGCGGCCGGCGCCGCGGCCAGGTGCTGGCGTTGCGGCTCGCTGCGGTAGCGCGACGGCTTGCCGTCGATCTTGCAGAGCCGCCACATGAGCCGCGCCGAGCGCGTCTCCATCAGCCCGGTGTCGTGGGCCAGCATCCGGACGTCACCGAACATGTCGCTCAGCCACTTTCGCGATTCCGGCGAGCGGAAGAACAGCTCCCGCTTCACCTCGCGGGGGATGTCGAACTCCTGCCAGAACGCCTTCGGCGGCACCACGATCGCCCGGCACAGGACCTTCATCGTCAGCGGCAGGTACAGCGCCGTCCAGAACCGCTGGCGGCGCGTCAACTGCGGCACCCGCCGGCGCAGGAACTCATGGGCGAAGGAGATGTGCCGCGCCTCCTCGGCCACGTGGATGGCCATCACCCGCTCCATGATCGGATGCAGCGACTTGCCTTCGCGCAGAACGTTTTTCTGCGTGTGGTCGATCGGCTCCTCGCCGGCGAGCACGCCGATGAAGAATGCCACCGGCAAGGGACCGGCTACCAGGGGAACCAGCGGCGAGAGCCACTTGAGCAGCCGCGGCATGCCCGGAACGTCGGCGCCGACGCGGTTGACCATCTCCTGGAACATCATCGTGTGGTTGCACTCTTCGACCGATTCGTGCAGGCAGTAGCGGTATTCCGGGGACCCGTTGGGCACCCAGAACGTGTAGTTCATCAGGCCGCGGATCAGGATCGACTCGAAGTGCAAACCGACCTTGGCCACGTTGGCCTGGCGCCACATGCCGATCTTGATCTTGCGCTCGTCCGACTGCGCCCGATACCACGGGTGGCGACCCAGGGGGTCGGTCTCGGGCAGGATCCACCGCGGGTCGTTCTCGGTGACGGCGAATTCGGGTGAATCCCAATCGATGTCGGTATACGGGTTGAAGTTTCGCCGCACCGACCCCTCGGACAGTGTGGCAAGCGTGTTGACGTATTCGGTGTCGTCGCGCACTTCCATATTGCGGCGCCAGCGCCGAACCATGCGTGTCCTGGCCATATCCAAGCCTCCCCAACGAGGTTTACATTTGGACGTGCTGTGTCCAGACAGTACCGCAGGTACCGCATATCTTCCAGACCCCCTGGCGGCACTGTGGGCTGACCAGTGGTCAGGGTTTTAGTGTGCCCTGCGTCACAGGCGCGAAACGCCGAGCGTTCGCGGCCAGCGCTTTCGCCGCGGCCGGGGGCGCCCGCGATCGGACCGCCGCGTGGCCGGTCAGGTCCGCTCACTACCCTGTTGAGCATGGCTGACCAGCTCGAGGTTCCCGCTGACATCAAACCCCGCGACGGCCGCTTCGGATGCGGCCCTTCCAAGGTCCGGCCCGAACAGTTGGAGGCGCTGACCACCACCGCGGCCCCGCTGTTCGGCACGTCGCACCGGCAGGCGCCCGTCAAGAACCTGGTGGGCCGGGTCCGGTCGGGAGTCGCCGAACTGTTCTCGGTGCCGGACGGTTACGAGGTCATCCTCGGCAATGGCGGCGCGACGGCGTTCTGGGACGCCGCGGCGTTCGGGTTGGTCGACAAGCGCTCGTTGCACCTGTCCTTCGGCGAGTTCAGCTCGAAATTCGCCTCGGCGGTCGCGGGCAATCCGTTCGTCGGCGACCCGATCGTCATCAAGGCGGACGCGGGCAGCGCCCCCGAGCCGCAGGGCGATCCCTCGGTCGACGCGATCGCCTGGGCGCACAACGAGACCTCGACCGGGGTGGCGGTGCCCGTGCGCCGTCCCGACGACGCCGGGGACGCCCTGGTTCTCATCGACGCGACCTCCGGCGCCGGCGGCCTGCCGGTCGAGATCGGCGACACCGACGCCTACTACTTCTCCCCGCAGAAGAATTTCGCCAGCGACGGCGGGCTGTGGCTGGCGATCATGAGCCCGGCGGCGCTGGCGCGGGTCGAATCCATCGCGGGGTCCGGCCGCTGGGTGCCCGACTTCCTGTCGCTGCCGATCGCGGTGGACAACAGCCTGAAGAACCAGACCTACAACACCCCGGCGATCGGCACCCTGGCGCTGATGGCCGAGCAGCTGGACTGGATGCTCGGCAACGGCGGGCTGGAGTGGGCGGTCAAGCGCACCGCCGACTCGTCGCAGCGGTTGTACTCCTGGGCCGAGGAGCGGTCGTACACCACGCCGTTCGTGGTCGACCCCGCCTTGCGGTCCCAGGTCGTCGGCACCATCGACTTCGTCGACGACGTCGACGCCTCGGCCGTCGCGAAGGTTTTGCGGGCGAACGGCATCGTCGACGTCGAGCCCTACCGCAAACTCGGGCGCAACCAGTTGCGGGTCGGGATGTTCCCGGCGGTCGACCCCGACGACGTCAGCGCCCTGACGCAATGCATCGACTGGGTGGTCGAGCACCTGTAACCACCTCGCAATCAGCGCGCAACCGCCCAGCGTGTCACCACAGGTTAAGGGCGTTAGCTGCACTAGAGTGCGCACGAGACGGGTCCGTCGACCTGCACGGAGCCTGCGAGGAGAAACCATGCGGGAACTCAAAATGGTTGGGATCGGCGCCGACGGCAAACACGTCATCTGCGAGGCCGGCAACCCGGAGGAGCAATTCAAACTGGCGGTCGACGATCAGCTGAAGGCCGCGGTGCGCGGCGAGACCATGCCGACCGAGCAACCGCAGCTCGACATCCAGGTGACAAACATGCTGAGCCCCAAGGAGATTCAGGCCAAGATCCGGGCCGGCGCGTCCGTCGAGCAGGTGGCCGCGGCGTCGGGCTCCGACATCTCGCGGGTCCGCCGGTTCGCGCACCCCGTGTTGCTGGAACGCGCCCGCGCGGCGGAGTTGGCCACGGCCGCGCATCCGGTGCTCGCCGACGGCCCCGCGGTGCTCACCCTGCTGGACACCGTGAGCGCGGCCCTGGTGACGCGCGGTCTGGAACACGACCGGCTCAGCTGGGACGCCTGGCGCAACGAGGACAGCCGCTGGACCGTGCAGCTTGCCTGGAAGGCCGGCCGGTCCGACAACATCGCGCACTTCTCCTTCGCCCCCGGCGCGCACGGCGGAACGGTCACGGCCATCGACGATGCGGCCAAGGAGCTGATCGATCCGAACTTCGACCGCCCGCTGCGGCCGCTCGCGCGGGTGTCGCACGTCGACTTCGAGGAGCCGGCCAAACCCGCCCCGGCCCCCGCGCAAGCCGCGCAAGAGGAGCCCGCCCGGCCCGAGCAGCCGGTGCACACCCGGCGGGGTAAGCCCGTCATCCCGGCTTGGGAGGATGTGCTGCTCGGCGTGCGCTCGGGCGGACAGCGCTAGCTCCAACGCGGCGACCCGCAGCGCCCGGCTACGCCGCGCTCGCGATCGCCGCCAGCCCTTTTTTGGCGTTACCGCGCCACCATCAAAGCGAGCAGCGTCAGCCACGCCCCGGCGACCCCGATTCCCGCGCCCAGCAAAAACCACCGCAGCACCAGCTTGTGGCGCCATCCCCACAGCGTCGGCGCCAACCCGCCCGCCGCCACGAGGTTGAGCGCGACCGCGAGCACCGGATGCACCCGGACCAGTCCCAGGCTGAGCACCACGATGGCGGCCCCGGTCACTGCGGCCACGAACCCCGCGACCGTCAAACCCGTTGCCCAGGGCACGGAATCGTCGGTCACGAGCCGAGCCTAGCCCGTTCGTAGAACGCCAAAGCCGCCGCAGTGGCGACGTTGAGCGAGTCGGTGCCGCGCGACATCGGGATGCGCACGCGGACGTCGCTCATGCGCAGGGTCGCCGGCGTCAGGCCAGGCCCCTCGGCACCCACCAACACCGCGACGCGTTCGTCGCGCGCGGCCGCCATGGCCTCGGGCAGGGCGCAGGCCTTGGCGCCCGGGGTCATCGCCAGCAGCCGGAATCCCTTCTCCTTGAGCGTGGCCAGCTCGGCGGGCCAGTCCGTCGCTCGGGCGTACGGGACCAGCAGCGCGTGGCCCATCGAGACGCGAACCGCGCGACGGTACAGCGGGTCGGCGCAACCGCCGCCGAACACCACCGCGTCCACGCCGAGGCCGGCCGCGTTGCGAAAGATCGAGCCCAGGTTCTCGTGATCGTTGACGCCCTCGAGCACCGCGACGGTCCGGGCATGGTCGAGCAATTCGGCGACGCCGGGTTCCGGCACCCGGCGGGCGGCGGCCAGCACACCGCGATTGAGGTGGAAGCCCACCACTTGCGCCATGACGTCGGCGGAGGCCCGGTAGAACGGCGCAGCATTGCCGGCGAGGTCGGCGGCGAGCTCGCCGAGCCGGCGCTCGGTGCCCAGCAGGGCGTGCGGGGTGAACCGGGAGGCCAGCATGCGCTGCACCACCAGCACGCCTTCGGCGATCACCAGGCCCTTGCCCGACGGCAGGTCGGGACGACGATCGACGCTGTTCAGGTCGCGGAAATCGTCGAGGCGCGGGTCGTCCGGATCGTCGACGTCCTGAACGTTCAGGCCATCGTGACTCACGGGCCTTCGTCGACCAGGGCCAGCATCAGGTCGGCCGCGCTGCGCAGGGTGTCGCGTTGCTCGCTGTCCAGCGTCGCCAGCCGCTTGGCCAGCCACTCCTGGCGGGCGCGGCGGGTGGCCTTCACCAACTCGGCGCCGGACTGGGATACCGAGACCAGCACCTGCCGGCCGTCGATCGGATGCGGGGCGCGATCCACCAGGCCCATGTCGGCCAGCGAGGCGATCACGCGCGTCATCGACGGCGGCCGGACCCGCTCGCGAATCGCCAGCGCGCCGGGCGTCATCGGGCCCTCGTTGGCCAGCGTGGCCAGCGCCGACAGCTGCGACAACGACACCGGGGACGACGGGTTTCGGAACCGGAGTTGGCGGGCCAGCCGCATGACCGCCAGCGACAGGTCGCTGGCCAGCCGCGCATCGCTGTCAGGCATGGCGCGAGGTTACACGCAACGTCGAGGAATCGGGATACGAACCCGTGAACGTCGGATGTTGTGCTCAGCGCCGCCGACGGCGGGTCGCCGAAGCGCTTGCCCCGGCGCGTAACCCGCGCTTTTCGCCCGGCCGCACCACCGTCCCGCGGCCCGCACCCGCGGCGGGCTATGTTGATCGCGATGTCTGTTGAACCCGGCGGGGCCCGCGAAGCACCGCCGCTGCCGCCCGCGCTACTCAACGCGTGGCCGTTCGTCGCCCTCGGCGCGCTCGGCTGGCTGGCCGCGCTGGCCGCCGCGTTTCTCGTGCCCTCGCTGGAGAGCTGGCGCCCGGTCACCCTGGCCGGGCTCGGCGTCGGGGCGCTCGGCACCGGCATCTTCGTGTTACAGCTCGCCGAGGCCCGCCGCGGCGCGCGCGGCGCACAGGCCGGGCTCGAAACCTACTTCGAGCACGACTAACCCGCACTCGACACCAACCCGGGAGGATCGATGGTAGCCCCGCTGCTGCAAGCCCAAATCGATATCGACGCACCGGTTTCCAAGGTGTGGGGGTTGATATCCGACCTTCGCCGGATGCCGGAGTGGAGCCCGCAATGCCGCTGGATGAAGAGCTTCGGCCCGCTGCGCCAGGGCACGCGCACCCTGAACCTCAATCGCCGTAACCGGATGTTCTGGCCGACCACGTGCACCATCGTCGAGGTCATCCCCGAGACGAAGCTGGCCTTCCGGGTGCGGACCAACGGCACGATCTGGAGCTACGAACTCGAACCCACCGGCGCGGGCACCCGCGTGACCGAAAGCCGGCACGCCGAAAACGGCGTCACCGCGTTTTCGAATCTGTCGGTGAACGCGCTGTTCGGCGGCACCACCAACTTCGAACGCGAACTGGTCGACGGGATGAACACGTCGCTGGCCAGAATCAAGGCCGCCGCCGAAAAGGTCTAGTCCGCCTGCGGCTGCTCGGGCTCCGGCGTTTCGGGTGCCTCGGGCTGGGGCTCGGGGGTCTCGGGCGTCTCGGGCGTCAACGCCGTCGGCTCCGGTTGGGGCTCCCCGCCACCGTCCGGCGCAGCCTCCTCGGTGCGGGCCTCCACCGGCTCGGGCGCCGCGGGCGGCGCCTCCGCGACATCGAGCACGCCGTCGTCGTACGGCTCGTAGGCGGGCGACCCGGTGCCCGCCGGGGCCGGGGTGTCCGAATGCGCCCCGCATCCGTACTGCTTGTCGACGATCTGCCCGTCGGCCGACAGCTCGTTGCCGCACACCCCGAACATCGCGCCGAGCGATCCCGCCAGCGGCAGGAAGAAACCGCAGTCGCGGCACACCCGTTTGGTGGAGCGCGCCATCGGTGAGTCGGGGCCGTGATCACCGGTGTGCCATCGTTCGGCCGCCTCGGCGCGGCCCCAGGCACTCATCACCCAACGCCGGCCCAGCCCGACCTCGGCGGCGGTCTCGTCGACCTGCGGGTCACCGCTGGCGGTGTAGCCGGGGACCAGTCGCGGATCGTCGGCCGCGGGCGCCAGCAGGTCCCCAGGGCTCAGGTCCCCCGGGCGCACCCGCTGATCCCAGGGCACCCACTCGGGCGCCAGCAAGGCCGTCGGTCCCGGGATGAGCACCACCTCGCTGACGGTGGCGTGGTCGGCGCCGGGGTGCGCGGCGACGACGACGGCCCATTGCCAGCCCTGGTAACCGGGCAGATGCGCCAGGAATCGGTGGGTGGCGGCGGCCGAATCCTCGTAGCTGACGCCCAGGTAGTCGCCCACCGCCTCGGCGCCGCTGAACTCCACGACGGCGGCCCTGGCCTGGTCCACCGCGCCCGTGAGTAGGTCCGCCAGGCCCTCGGGCCACTCGGCCACGGTCGCCACGGCGGATTCCTCGATCGGCCCGGTCACGCTGTCCCCTTCCTGCATTGCGGTTCCAATACTAGGTTGGCGAGCCACACCCCGTACCTGCAGACGCATGTCGTCGACATAGGGGAGAATCTCCAACGTGTCTGGACGGCGGCGTGACGATCCGGGCCGCGTGGCCTCCAACCCGGGGCGCCGGCCCCGCAATGGGGCCCACAATCAGCATCCGGGCACGGCCAACTACCCCGCCGGCGAAGGCGCCGACCGGCGGACCCGCCGGCCCCCGCCGATGCCGAGCGCCAACCGCTACCTGCCGCCCATCGGCCAGGAGTCGGAGCCGGATCCCATCGACAGCCCGCCGCCGCGGGGCGCCGCGGCCGGCGAACGTATCACCGTCACCCGCGCCGCCGCGCTGCGCAGCCGCGAGATGGGTTCGCGGATGTACTGGATGGTGCAGCGCGCCGCCACCGCCGACGGCGCCGACAAGTCGGGTCTGACCGCGCTGACGTGGCCGGTGGTGGCCAACTTCGCGGTGGACGCCGCGATGGCGGTGGCCCTGGCCAACACCCTGTTCTTCGCGGCGGCCACCGGGGAGAGCAAGGGCCGGGTGGCGTTGTACCTGCTGATCACCATCGCGCCGTTCGCGGTCATCGCGCCGCTCATCGGCCCCGCGCTGGACCGGTTGCAGCACGGCCGCCGCGTCGCTCTGGCCGCGTCGTTCGTCCTGCGGACGGCGTTGGCGCTGGTGCTGATCATGAACTACGACGGTGCCACCGGGAGTTACCCGTCCTGGGTGCTCTATCCGTGCGCACTGGCCATGATGGTGTTTTCCAAGTCGTTCAGCGTGTTGCGCAGCGCGGTGACCCCGCGCGTCATGCCGCCCACCATCGACCTGGTGCGGGTGAACTCGCGGCTCACCGTGTTCGGTCTGCTCGGCGGCACCATCGCCGGCGGCGCCATCGCGGCCGGGGTCGAGTTCGTGTGCACCCACCTGTTCAAGCTGCCGGGCGCGTTGTTCGTCGTCATCGCGGTGACGGTCGCCGGCGCCTCGCTGTCCATGCGGATCCCCCGTTGGGTCGAGGTGACGGCGGGTGAGGTGCCCGCCACATTGAGCTACCGCCAGCAGAGCGAACCGCAGCGGCGAAGCTGGCACAAAGAAGTCAAGAGGGTCGGCGGAACGCTGCGACAACCGTTGGGCCGCAACATCATCACCTCGTTGTGGGGCAACTGCACCATCAAAGTCATGGTGGGCTTCCTGTTCTTGTACCCGGCGTTCGTCGCCAAGGCGCACCAAGCGAACGGCTGGGTTCAGCTGGGCATGCTCGGCATGATCGGCGCGGCCGCAGGCATCGGCAATTTCGCCGGCAACTTCGCCGCCGCGCGCCTGCGGCTGGGCCGGCCGGCCGTGCTGGTGGTGCGCTGCACGCTGGCGGTCTCGGCGGTCGCGCTGGCGGCGTCGGTGGCGGGGACCCTGGCGGCGGCCGTGATCGCCACGCTGGTCACGTCGGGCTCGAGCGCCATCGCGAAGGCCTCGCTGGACGCCTCCCTACAAAACGATCTGCCGGAGGAATCGCGGGCGTCGGGGTTCGGGCGCTCGGAGTCGACGCTGCAGCTGGCCTGGGTGCTGGGCGGCGCCGTCGGCGTCTTGGTCTACACCGAACTGTGGGTCGGCTTCACCGCGGTCACGGCGATACTCATCCTCGGGTTGGCGCAGACACTTGTGAGCTTCCAAGGGAATTCGTTGATCCCCGGCCTCGGGGGCAACCGGCCCGTCATGGTCGAGCAGGAGGGCGCGCGCCGCGGCAGCCCGGCGGTGGTGCCCGAGTGAAACGCGGCATGGCCGTGCTGCTCGCCGGCCTGATGACGGTGGTGTGCGTGGCCGTCGGTGTCGGCACCTGGCTGCTGGTGCGCCCGTCCGGTGCGCAACGCCCGGAGATCAGCGCGTACTCGCACGGCCACCTCACCAGGGTGGGGCCGTACCTGTACTGCAGCGTGCTCAACCTCGACGACTGTGACACGCCGCAAGCCCAGGGCGAACTGAAGGTCAGCGAGCGCTATCCGGTCCAGCTCTCGGTGCCCGACGCGATCTACCGGGCACCGTGGCGGTTGCTGCAGGTCTATGAGGATCCAACCAACACCACCAGCACCATCTTTCGGCCGGCCACCCGGTTCGCGGTCACCATCCCGCCGGTCGACCCGCAGCGCGGGCGCCTGGTGGGGATCGTCGTCCAGTTGCTGACGCTCGTGATGGATCCCGCCGGCCAGCTGCGTGACGTCCCGCACGCGGAATGGTCTGTGCGCCTGACCTATTGAGCGCCGAGCTCGCCGAACGTCGAGTTGTTGGGCGGATTCAGGCTTTGCTGGCCCAACAATCCGACGTTCGGCCGACCTGTCGGTGTGGTCGGGCAATGTGTCGGCATGCACAACCTGGGGTGGCCATTCAGAGGAACCGAAGCGTTGGCAGCCGGCATGCTCACGCCGCATCAATTGCGGACCCGCTTCGAGATGGTCTACCGCAATGTGTATGTCCCACGCGGCCAGAAGTTGACGCCCGTGACCCGAGCTGTAGCGGCTTGGCTGTGGTCGGACCGTACCGCGACGGTGGCGGGTCTATCCGCGGCAGCATTGCTTCGAACGAAGTGGATCGACGACTGGTCGCCGGCCGAGCTCAACCGGACCAGCCGCGATAAGGCTAGGAATATCGTCCTCCACAGCGACACTCTGGACGATGGCGAAACCTGTGTACGCGATGGCATCCGCCTTACCACGCCGGCGCGCACGGCGTTTGACTTAGGAAGACGAAAAGGTCTCACTGCAGCGGTAATTCGGGTGGATGCGCTTATGCATGCGACAGAGCTGAAGTCGGCTGACGTCGAGCTGCTGGTCGAGCGTCATCGCGGGGCGCGCGGCTTGGTGCAGTTGCGGCGGGTGTTGTTGCTTGCCGACGCCGGCGCCGAGTCACCGTGGGAGTCCAAGACCCGCCTGGTAATCATCGGTGCCGGCTTACCGCGGCCGCAGACCCAAATAGAAGTACTCAACGAATGGGGAGCGGTGATTGCGCGCATAGATATGGGCTGGGAAGAATTCAAGGTCGGCGTGGAATTCGACGGTGCGCAGCACTGGACGGACCCCGCGCAGCGAACTCGAGACATCGATCGGCTGGCCGAACTAGAAGCGCGGGGGTGGACGATTGTCCGAGTCAGCGCCGACCTGCTGCGCTATCGTCCAGATGTCGTCGTGTCCCGCGTGCGCAACGCCCTGCTCGTCGCGGGATGCCGGCTTTAATCGATGCCCAACGTCGGCTTTCTGCGACGAATCTGACCCATTCCGCCCGAAAAGTCGACATTCGCGCGAGGGGCAAAACCTATGCACCGTGGCCGGCGGGCACCCGCTCCCCCTCGACCGGCGGCCCCGGCGGGGTGCCGTCCCCGAAAGGCTTGCCGCCCAACACCTCCCGGCCATGCGGCGAGAGCCAGCCCGTCAGGTCCGGCCCCTTGGGCACGATCCCGGTGGGGTTGATGTCGGCGTGCACGATGTAGTAGTGCTGCTTGATCTGGACGAAGTCGACGGTGTCGCCGAACCCGGGTGTCTGGAACAGGTCGCGCGCATACGCCCACAACACTGGCACCTCGGACAGCTTGCTGCGGTTGCATTTGAAATGCCCGTGGTAGACCGGGTCGAAGCGGGCCAGCGTGGTGAACAGCCGAACATCGGCCTCGGTTATGGTGTCGCCCACCAGATATCGCTGATTGGCCAGGCGCTCACTCACCCAATCCAGCGCCGCGAACAGCCGGTCGTAGGCCGCGTCGTACGCCTCCTGCGAGCCGGCGAAGCCGCACCGATACACCCCGTTGTTGATCTCGGTGTAAACCCGCTTGTTGACCTCGTCGATCTCGGCGCGCAGCGGCTCGGGATAGAGCTGCGGTGCGCCGTCGCGGTGGTAGGCCGTCCATTCGGTCGAGAAGTCCAGTGTCATCTGCGCGAAGTCGTTGGTGACGACCGCGCCCGACGGCACGTCGACGAGCGCGGGCACCGTGATGCCCTTCGGGTAGTCGGGGAAGCGCTTGAAGTAGGCGTCCTGCAGCCGGGGGATTTGCAGCACGGGGTCGACGCCGCCCCGGTCGAGGTCGAACGTCCAACTGCGTTCGTCGTGGGTGGGCCCGCAAAACCCAATGGACATAACATCTTCCAGGCCGAGTAAACGCCGGACGATGATGGCGCGGTTGGCCCAGGGACACGCCCGGGCAACGATCAGCCGGTACCTGCCCGGCTCCACGGGGTAGCCGTCGCGCCCGTCGGCGGTGACGCGGGTGGTGATGTACTTGGTGTCACGAGTGAATTCACCCGTCCCGGCAACATAGGTGGCCATATCTCCCGCGTTTCGCTCGAATGTCGGTCAGGAACTCAGAAATCGCCGAGCCAGATTCGTCTCGGTTGATGCGCCCTGCTCCCAGTGGGCGATCCACGGCCCGGTGCCCTCCGACTGGTCGATGATGCCCTGCTCGAGCCAGGCGTAACGGCCCTGGAGCACCTCGCGGGTCAGCCGGACGTCGCAGCCGTCGGTATTGCTCCACAACGCATCGAACAGCGCATCGACCCGCAGGGTGGCCTGCCGGCAAAACGTATCGGCCAGCTCGTAGGCCTGTTGACCGACCGCCGGGTCCACGGCCCTCTGCGCCTCGGCCCGCACACAGGCCGCCGACATCGCGAACAGCTCGGCACCGATGTCCACGATCCGCCCGAGGAACCCCTGGCGCTGCTCCAATTTGGCCTGCCAGCGGGCCATCCCGTAGAAGGTGTTGCGGGCCAGCTTGCGGCTGGAGCGTTCCACGAACCGCAGGTGCGACGCCAGCGGTCCGAATTCGCTGTAAGCGCTGGGGCGTTGTCCTTCTCCAAAAACCAGCTGGGGCAACCACTTTGCGTAGAAACCAGTGGCGCCTACCGCTGCCGTCGCCTTTTGCCGCAGACCCGCGTCGGGCTTCGCGAGGTCACCGGCCGCCGACAAGTGGGCATCGACCGCCTCCCGGGCGATTAGCAGCCTCATGATCTCGCTGGATCCTTCGAAGATGCGATTGATCCGCAAGTCCCGCGCTACCTGTTCGACCGGCACCGCCCGTTCGCCGCGCGCCGCCAGGGACTCCGCCGTCTCGTAGCCCCGCCCACCGCGGATCTGCATGACCTCGTCGGCGATGATGCACGCCATCTCGCTCGACCACAGCTTGGCCAACGCCGCCTCGATCCGGATGTCGTTGCGGCCTTCGTCGGCCATCTGCCCGGACAGCTCGAGCACCGCGTCCAGCGCATAGTTGGTCGCCGCGATGAACGAGATCTTGCGTGCCACCGCTTCGTGCTCGGCCAGCGGCTTGCCCCACTGGACACGCTCCCCCGACCACTCGCGCGCCACCTTCAGACCCCACTTCGACGAACCCGTCGCGATCGCGGGAATCGACAAGCGCCCGGCATTGAGCGTTGTCAGCGCGATCTTCAACCCGTCGCCCTCGCGGCCGATCAGGTTTTCGCCGGGCACCCGGACGCGGTGCAGCCTGGTCACCCCATTCTCGATGCCGCGCAGCCCCATGAACTTGTTGCGTCGCTCCACGGTGATTCCGGGTGAATCGGCCTCGACGACGAAAGCGCTGATGCCGCCCCGGTGCCCATCGCCGCGGGGCACCCGGGCCATGACGACGAGCAGTTCGGCGACCACGCCGTTGGTCGTCCACAACTTCACGCCGTCGAGCTCGTAGGCCCCGTCTTCGACGGGTGTTGCCGTCGAAGCCAGCCGGGCCGGATCCGAACCCACATCCGGCTCGGTCAGCAGGAACGCCGATATGGCGCCCGCGGCGCACCGGGGCAAGAATCTCTTCTTCTGCTCCGGGGTTCCCGCAAGTTTCAGCGGCTCCGGCACCCCGATCGATTGGTGGGCCGACAACAGCGCACCCAGGCTGGGATGAACGGAGGAAACCATCATCAGCGCCCGGTTGTAGGCCACCTGCGACATGTTCAGGCCGCCGTATTCCGACGGAATCTTCATGCCGAAACAGCCCAGTTCGGCCAGGCCCTTCACATACTCGTCAGGAATTTGCGCATCGCGTTCGATGACGCTGCCATCAACGCCGCGAAGGAAGTCGCGCAACGTGTCGAGAAACGCGCGGGTGCGCGCCTCGTCGGCATCCGACGGTTTGGGGAAAGGGTGGATGAGCTCCAACGGAAAGCGACCGAGGAACAGTTCCTTTGCGAAAGATGGTTTATCCCAACCGGTTTCGCGAGACTCCTCGGCCAGTGCCCTGGCCTGCTCCTCCGTGACCTGTGCTTGCTGTGCCATCGCAGCCTCCTTGCTCGACGACCGTGGCGAGGTGGGAGTACCCCCTGACCGGCACTTCCTCACCCCTTACGCGCAAGCGGGCGGCACCCGGCGCCGACGAGCTAGGCGTCGAGCTCCCGGGCGACCGCCCGAACCACCTCGGACACCCGGCGAGCGGTCTTGCGGTCCGGGTAGCGCCCCTTACGTAGCTCGGGCTGAACGGCGCTCTCCAGCAGCGTGATCATGTCCTCGACCATGCCGTGCAGTTCGTCGGGGCTGTGCTTGTGCTCGGCGGGCGTCTCGCGGCGGCCCTGAGCCTTGGTGAGGCTGGGCGGCGGCTCAATCAGCTTGAGGCTCAGCGCCTGAGGCCCGCGCCGCCCGGAGGCGATGCCGAACTCCACGCGCTGGCCCGCTTTGAGCCCCTCGACGCCAGCGGGCAACGCCGACGAGCGGACGTACACGTCTTCGCCGTCCTCTTGCGACAGGAAGCCAAACCCCTTGTCGGCGTCGTACCACTTAACCTTGCCGGTCGGCACTGGTCTCACCTGCTTGTCTAACGGATCAATAGAATGGCCAACACAATAAGCGTCCCGCCTGCGCAGGACGCCGTTTGGTCCTTGATCCTACTCGGGTGCCCGCCCGACAAGCACCCCCGTTATTGCCCACTCGGTACGCTGGGCGGTACCGGTGGAGGAGATATGCGCCTGATCCTGAACATCATCTGGCTCGTGTTCGGCGGCCTATGGATGGCCGTCGGATACGTCGTCGCGGCGCTCATCAGCTTCCTGCTGATCATCACCATCCCATTTGGTTTCGCGTCGTTGCGCATCGCCTCGTACGCGTTGTGGCCGTTCGGTCGCACGATCGTCGACAAGCCGACCGCCGGGACCGGCGCGTTGATCGGCAACGTGATCTGGGTGGTGTTATTCGGAATCTGGCTGGCGATCGGTCACCTGATCAGTGCGGCGGCCATGGCGATCACCATCGTCGGCATTCCGCTTGCCCTGGCGAACCTCAAGCTGATCCCGGTGTCGCTGATGCCGTTGGGCAAGCAGATCGTTCCGGTCGACTCCCCGCCCCGATACTCCGCGGTGGCCGCATGACGCTGACCGCCCTCGGGGTTCCCTCGGTGCCGGGACGCACCGACGGCGTGCCCGACGCGCCGACCACCGGCCCGCTGGTCGACACCTATGGACGGGTGGCCACCGACCTACGCGTCTCGCTGACCGACCGCTGCAACCTGCGGTGCAACTACTGCATGCCGGCCGAGGGCCTGGACTGGCTACCCGGGGAGCGGCTGCTGCGCGCCGACGAGCTGGCGCGGCTGTTGCACATCGCGGTCACCCGGCTGGGCGTGACCAGCGTCCGGTTCACCGGAGGCGAGCCACTCCTGGCGCGACACCTCGAGGAGGTGGTCGCGGCGGCGGCGGCCCTGCGACCGCGGCCGGAGATCTCGCTGACCACCAACGGCGTTGGGCTGGCGCGGCAGGCCGCCGCGCTCGCCCGGGCGGGCCTGGATCGGGTCAACGTGTCCCTGGACAGCGTGGACCGCGACCACTTCGCGGCGATCACGCGCCGCGACCGGCTCGGCGACGTGCTGGCCGGCCTTCGGGCCGCCCACACCGCGGGGTTGGCGCCGGTCAAGGTGAACGCCGTGCTCGACCCGGTCACCGGGCGCGAGGACGTCGTGAAGCTGTTGCGCTTCTGCCTCGAGCACGGCTACCAGTTGCGGGTCATCGAGCAGATGCCGCTCGATGCCGGCCACCAGTGGCGGCGCGGCGCCGCGTTGAGCGCCGACGACGTGCTCGACGCCCTGCGCCCGCACTTCCGGCTGCGCCCCGACCCCGCGCCGCGGGGATCGGCGCCCGCCGAGCTCTGGCTGGTGGACACCGGCCCGGACACGCCGAGTGGCAAGTTCGGTGTCATCGCGTCGGTATCGCACGCGTTCTGCTCGGCCTGTGATCGCACCCGCCTGACGGCCGACGGCCAGGTCCGCAGCTGCCTGTTCTCCGCCGAGGAGACCGACCTTCGGACCCTGCTGCGCACCGGCGCGTCCGACGACGCGATCGAACGCGCGTGGCGCGTCGCGATGTGGGGCAAGCCCGCCGGTCACGGCATCAACGACCCGAACTTCATCCAGCCCGCCCGTCCGATGAGCGCGATCGGTGGCTAGCCCGATGGGTGAGGCCGCCGTCGAGCAAGACGGGATTGCGGTGACGGTGCGCTACTTCGCGGCCGCGCGGGCGGCGGCGGGGGCCGAGGCGGAAACGATGGTGGTGCGTCCCGGCACCACCGTGGGCGGTCTGGTCGAGCGCCTGGCCGTGCGGGGCTCTCGGCTCGCGTTGGTGCTGAGCCGGTGCTCCTACCTCTGCGACGGGGTCGCCGTACGCGACGAGACCGCGCCGTTACGCAGCGGCAACACGATCGACGTTCTACCCCCCTTCGCCGGGGGCTGAAACTGTGAAATATCTCACGTAACGGAACGATAACGACGCAATCACGCTCCGATATCGAGTGCTATGACCTGCGTGAATGGCGTGTGTTCCTTGGCTTTTCGCAGGTGGCCGAGAGGGAAACGCCGGGTTTCGCAGAACGTGACGGGACCAACAGAAACCGCTACGTTTCTCCGAAGGCTCGCCAAGACAACCGAATTGGCGAACCTCCCCTCCCTATCGCGCCGAGCTCCATCCAATAGGCGGGGGCCCACCGAACCTACGTGGATGGAGACGGGGGACCCACCGGTCCACCGTGATCGGACTGGGGCCGCGTGCGGCCCCTTGGGGTGAAGCCGACATCGTTTCGCAGAAGCGATGACGGCCGGGTGGCCTCTCCAACCCGAACCCGACAGCTGACCTCGCAGGCGCGTGACGAGAGAGGATTTTTCACGGCCTATGAGTGGACGTCACCGTAAGCCCAGCACGTCGAACATCAGCGTCGCCAAGATCGCCGTCACCGGCGCGGTCCTCGGCGGCGGTAGCATCGCCCTGGCCGGCCAAGCGGCCGCGGCCACCGATGGCGAGTGGGACCAGGTAGCCCGTTGCGAGTCGGGCGGCAACTGGGCGATCAACACCGGCAACGGCTACCACGGTGGCGTGCAGTTCAGCGCGAGCACCTGGGCCTCGCACGGCGGCGGCCAGTACGCCCCGTCGGCCGAGTTGGCCACCAAGGAACAGCAGATCGCCGTCGCCGAGCGCGTGCTGGCCAGCCAGGGCCGCGGCGCGTGGCCGGTGTGCGGTGGCCCGCTGTCGGGCCCGACGCCGCGTGAGATCCCCGCGCCCGCGGGCCTGGACGCGCCGCTGGATGCGCCCGGCCTGAACGGTCAGCCGGCTCCTCCGCCGGCGCCCGCGCCGGTGCAGTTGACGTCCTTCGGCCAGGCCGCACCCCCGGCGGACCTGCCCCCGGCACCCCCGGCGGGCGGCGCGCCGGTGGACACCGACTTCCACGGTTTCGTCCCGGCCAACATGCCGCAGGACGTTTCCTCGGCCGGCTACACGAAGCAGCTGTGGGACGCCATTCGGGCGCAGGACATCCAGGGCAACGACGCGCTCGACGCGATCGCCCAGCCGGCCCCCACCACCTAGGGCCCCCCCCAGACTGCCCGGCACGCCTCGAACGTTTCCGCTTCGGGGCGTGCCGGCATTCCAAGCGTCACGGGGTTAGGCGGAACCCACCCATTCTTCGGTTCCGTCGTCGAAGAACTGGTGCTTCCACACCGGCAACCGCGCCTTAATAATGTCCACCAGAAGCGCGCAGGTGGTGAACGCCGCCTGACGATGGTCGGCCGCGACCGCGGCCACCAGCGCCGCCTCCCCGATGTGCAGGGCACCGATGCGGTGGCTGGCCGCGATGGCGCGCACCCCTCCGGAATGTTCGGCGACCTCGGCGACGACCTCCGCGATGACCTCCGCGGCCGACGGGTGCGCGGAATACTCCAGCCGCACCACCCGGCGCCCGCCGTCGTGGTCGCGAATCATGCCGACGAAGCCGACAACGGCCCCGGCCGACTGATGGCCCACCAGTTCCTCGTGCTCGGCGAGGGAAATCGGCTGGTCGGTCATGGCGGCGCGCAGGACGCGCGTCATCGCTGGTGGTCTCCGCCGGCGATTTGGTCGAGCGCGTGGTCGAGCACGTCGGCGAGCACCCCGAGCCCGTCGCGCACCCCACCGGGCGACCCCGGCAGGTTGACGATCAGCGTCCGCCCCGCCACACCGCACACCCCGCGGGACAGCACCGACGTGGGCACCTTGGGCAGCCCCGACCGCCGGATCGCGTCCGCCAGCCCCGGGATCATGTAGTCCAGCACCGCGACCGTCTGGTCGGGCGTGCTGTCGCTGGGCGAGATGCCGGTGCCCCCGGAGGTGATGACGACGTCGACGTCGTCGTCGATCGCCTTGCGCAGGGCTTCGCCGACCGGCTTGCCGTCGGCGACCACCTCCGGGTCGGGCAACGAAAACTCCCGCTCACCAAGCCATTCGGAGATGATCGGCCCGCACTTGTCGTCGTAAACGCCGGTCGAGGCGCGGGTGGAGGCGATGATGACGCGCGCGGTCCGGGCGCTCATCAGCGCACCCACGTCCCGGTCTTGCCGCCTTCCTTGCGCAACACCCGAATGTCATCGAGGCGCGCGGCGGGGTCCACCGCCTTGATCATGTCGTAGAGCGTCAGACCGGCCACGCTGACCGCGGTCAGCGCCTCCATCTCCACGCCCGTGCGGTCGGTGCTGCGTACCGTCGCGATGATCTCGATCACGGACTCCCCCACGGTGAAATCGACGTCGACTCCGGTGAGCGCCAGCTGGTGGCACAGCGGAATCAGGTCACTGGTGCGCTTCGCCGCCAGAATGCCCGCCACCCGGGCGGTGGCCAACGCGTCGCCCTTCGGCAGGCCGCCGGCCGAGATCAGCTCGACCACGCGCGGCGAAGTATGCAGGGCTCCCGCGGCCACCGCGGTCCGCTTGGTGGCTCCCTTACCGGTGACGTCGACCATGTGCGCGGCCCCCCGCTCGTCCAGGTGCGACAGCGCACCCGAGGGGGATTCTCCCGACGCCCAGGTCGCCGCGGGCTTGGCGGCCTCGGAGGCCCTAGCCATCGTGGCGCCTACCGGTTAACGACGGTGACCGGGTGCAGGTAGGGCAGGTCAGTGGAGGGCAGCGGGAACACCAGCTCGCCGAAGGGCGACAACGCTCCCGTCCGGTCGGTCACGAGTTCGCTCACCGCGTGGTCGTCGGGGTCCGTCGTCGGCCACCCGTTGTCGACATACCTGGTTTTGCGGGCTTTGCCCTCAGCAGTGTCAGCCACGTCGTCCATTCTGACAGGTCGCTCCTGCGCCCGTCCTGCAAGACCGTCAGTTCGACCGGGAAGCTGCCGACATTCGCGGCCTACGTGGGACCCGCCGACTGTTTTACGCTGGTCAGCAATGACCGACAACACCCCGGATATCCCGCTGGGGTCGTGGCTGGCCGACTTGCCCGACGAGCGGCTGATCCGACTGCTAGAGCTGCGGCCGGACCTCGCCCAGCCGCCGCCCGGCAGCATCGCCGCGCTGGCCGCGCGCGCCCAGGCCCGCCAGTCGGTCAAGGCCGCCACCGACGAACTCGACTTCCTGCGGCTGGCGGTGCTCGACGCGCTGTTGGTGCTGCAGGCGGATGCGACGCCGGTGCCGACCGCGAAACTGCTGGCGCTGATCGGTGAGCGCGCACCCGAGGCCGACGTCGTGGGGGCGCTGGACGATCTGCGGGAGCGCGCTCTGGTGTGGGGCGATGCGGCGCTGCGCGTGGCGCCCGACGCCGGCACGGCGCTGCCATGGCACCCGGGCCAGGTCACGCTCGAGGACGCCTCCCGCAGCGGCGAACAGATCGCCGCGCTCATCGACGGCCTGGACCGGGCCCAACTCGACGTGCTGGAGAAGCTGCTCGAGGGTTCCCCGATGGGCCGCACCCGCGACGCCGCACCCGGCGCCCCCGTGGACCGGCCGGTGCCCCAGCTGCTCGCGTCGGGCCTGCTGCGCCGCATCGACGCCGAGACGGTGATCCTGCCCCGCCACGTCGGGCAGGTGTTGCGCGGCGAACAGCCCGGCCCCATGCAATTGACGGCACCCGACCCGGTGGTGTCGACCACCACCGTCGACGACGTCGACGCGGCAGCCGCCGGTGCCACCATCGACCTGCTGCGGGAACTCGACGTCCTCATCGAAACCCTGGCGGCCGCACCGGTTTCCGAACTGCGCAGCGGTGGCCTGGGGATTCGCGACGTCAAACGGCTCAGCAAGACGGCCGGCATCGACGAGTCGCGGCTGGGCCTGATCCTCGAGGTGGCGGTCGCGGCCGGGTTGATCGCCAGCGGGATGCCCGATCCCGAGCCCGCCACCGGCGACGGGCCGTACTGGGCGCCGACGGTGGCCACCGACCGGTTCACGGCGCTGTCCACCGCGGAACGCTGGCACCTGCTGGCCACCAGCTGGCTGGACCTGCCGAGCCGGCCGGCCCTGATCGGGACCCGGAGCCCCGACGCCAAACCCTATGGCGCCCTTACGGATGCGCTGTATTCGACGGCCGCGCCGCTGGATCGCCGGCTGCTGCTGAGCATGTTGGCCCAATTGCCCCCGGGCGCGTGCGTGAACGCGGTCGAGGCGTCGGCGGCACTGATCTGGCGGCGACCCCGCTGGGCCAAGCGGCTGCAACCCGGCCCGGTGGGTGACCTGCTGGCCGAGAGCCACGCGCTGGGCCTGGTCGGTCGCGGGGCGCTCAGCTCCGCGGGCCGTACCCTGCTCGACGACGGCGCCGACGCCCAGGCCGCGATTGACGCGATGGCGCGTGCCCTGCCCAAACCGATCGACTACTTCCTGGTCCAGGCCGACCTGACCGTGGTGGTGCCGGGCCCGCTGCAACGCGACCTCGCCGAGCAACTCGCCGCCGTGGCCACCGTCGAATCGGCCGGCACGGCGATGGTGTATCGCATCAGCGAGCAGTCGATCCGGCACGCGTTGGACGTGGGTAAGACCCGCGACTGGATGCACGCCCTGTTCGCCAAGCACTCCAAAACACCTGTGCCACAGGGCCTTAGCTACCTCATCGACGATGTCGCGCGTCGGCACGGCCAGCTGCGGATCGGCATGGCGGCATCGTTCGTGCGGTGCGAGGACCCCGCGCTCCTGGCGCAGGCCGTGGCCGCGCCCGCGACCGAAGGGGTGCAACTGCGCGCCCTGGCACCGACGGTTGCGGTGTCCCCGGCACCGATCGGCGAGGTGCTGGTCGCGCTGCGGGCGGCGGGCTTCGCCCCGGCGGCCGAGGACTCCACGGGCGCCATCGTCGACGTCCGGCCACGCGGGGCGCGGGTGCCCACGCCGCAGCAGCGCCGGCCCTATCGCCCGATGCCGCGCCCCAACAACGAGAGCCTGAACGCGGTGGTGGCGGTGCTGAGGAAGGTGACCGCCGCGCCGTTCGGCAACGTTCGCATCGATCCGGCGATCACCATGTCGCTTTTGCAGCGCGCCGCCAAGGAACAAGAGACGTTGGTGATCGGTTATTTGGATGCCGCCGGCGTCGCCACCCAGCGGGTGGTGTCACCGATCAGCGTTCGGGGCGGTCAGCTGACCGCATTCGACTCGGCGTCGGGGCGGTTGCGCGACTTTGCCATCCACCGCATCACGTCGGTGGTGTCGGCCAACGGCCGATAATGGGTTTCGATGACTCGCGAGAGGATGAGGAGGAGCGGCGCCATTGACTGACGGCCCGTTGATTGTGCAGTCCGACAAGACGGTGCTGCTCGAGGTCGACCACGAGCAGGCCGGAGCGGCGCGCGCCGCCATCGCGCCGTTCGCCGAGCTGGAACGCGCGCCCGAGCACGTGCACACCTACCGCATCACACCGCTGGCGCTGTGGAATGCCCGCGCGGCCGGCCACGACGCCGAACAGGTCGTCGACGCCCTGGTCAGCTTCTCCCGCTACGCGGTGCCCCAGCCGCTGCTGGTCGACATCGTCGACACCATGGCCCGCTACGGCCGCCTGCAGTTGGTCAAGCATCCGGCGCACGGCCTGACGCTGGTAAGCCTGGACCGCGCGGTGCTCGAGGAAGTGCTGCGCAACAAGAAGATCGCGCCCATGCTCGGCGCCCGCATCGACGACGACACCGTCGTCGTCCACCCCAGCGAGCGCGGCCGCGTCAAGCAGATGCTCCTCAAAATCGGTTGGCCCGCAGAGGATCTCGCCGGTTACGTGGACGGCGAGGCCCACCCCATCAGCCTGGCGCAGGACGGCTGGCACCTGCGCGACTACCAGCAGATGGCCACGGATTCGTTCTGGTCCGGCGGGTCGGGAGTGGTGGTGCTTCCGTGCGGGGCCGGCAAGACGCTGGTCGGCGCCGCCGCGATGGCCAAGGCCAGCGCGACCACGCTGATCCTGGTGACCAACATCGTCGCGGCACGGCAATGGAAGCGCGAGCTGATCGCGCGCACCTCGCTCACCGAGGAGGAGATCGGCGAATACTCCGGAGAGCGCAAGGAGATTCGGCCCGTCACCATCTCGACGTATCAGATGATCACCCGGCGCACCAAGGGCGAATACCGGCATCTGGAGCTCTTCGACAGCCGCGACTGGGGGCTGATCATCTACGACGAGGTCCACCTGCTGCCGGCGCCCGTGTTCCGCATGACCGCCGACCTGCAATCCAAGCGACGCCTGGGCCTGACCGCCACCCTGGTCCGCGAAGACGGCCGCGAGGGTGACGTGTTCTCCCTGATCGGCCCCAAGCGTTACGACGCGCCGTGGAAGGACATCGAGGCCCAGGGCTGGATCGCGCCGGCCGAGTGCGTCGAAGTGCGGGTCACCATGACCGACAACGAGCGAATGCTGTACGCCACCGCGGAACCCGAAGAGCGCTACAAGGTGTGCTCGACGGCGCATTCGAAGATCGCCGTCGTCAAGTCGGTGCTCAGCCGGCATCCCGGCGAGCAGACGCTGGTGATCGGCGCCTACCTCGACCAGCTCGACGAGCTGGGTGCCGAGTTGAACGCCCCGGTGATCCAAGGGTCGACGCGGACCAAGGAACGCGAGGAGCTGTTCGACGCGTTCCGCCGCGGAGAGGTGTCGACGTTGGTGGTGTCCAAGGTCGCCAACTTCTCCATCGACCTGCCGGAAGCCTCTGTGGCGGTGCAGGTTTCGGGGACCTTCGGCTCGCGCCAGGAGGAGGCCCAACGGCTGGGCCGGTTGCTGCGGCCCAAGTCCGATGGGGGCGGCGCAATCTTCTATTCCATCGTGGCCCGCGACAGCCTGGACGCCGAATACGCCGCGCACCGGCAGCGCTTCCTCGCCGAACAGGGTTACGGGTACATCATCCGCGACGCCGACGACCTGCTCGGACCGGCAATCTGACCTTCGTCGAGAAGACATGCCCGGCCAGGCTCACGAGAGCTGCGCCGACTCCCCCGATATAGGCCTTGGCCATATCGCGGTCGGACACGTCGGCGCGTGCCGGTAACGAGGCCAGCCATCTGACGGCGTCATCGCATTCGTCGTTGTCGTACAGCCGAAGTGGGCATGGCATCCAGGGGCCGATTGCGCGGCTTGGCGCCCGAATCCAGCCGATATCAGTTACGACTGCGCACCCGTCGAGCAACCGCACATACCCCGCTCCGAGGCGCGCGTCCGCCCACAACGCTCCCGCGGTGATGCGCTCAAAGCCCGGGCCGAACTGATACAACAGCCGCATCCGACCGCCTGCGCGCTCCGCCCGTTCGATCATCGGCGCAAAGACCCGTTCGTAATCGGCTGCCGTCACCAGCCCAACGGCCTCCAGCGCCTGAACGCCCGCGGGCATGCCCGAAAGTTCCTTCAGCACAGCCGTCCCCTCTCTGGTGCCGACGGGAACGCCAATGTGCATTTTATTGCCTATTGCAACTATTGCATAGTGCTATGATAATGGAGACGTCACCCCGCAAAGGAGGTACGTACATGAGAATCGGCATCGTCGGCGCCGGCATCGCCGGCCCAACGCTCGCGTATTGGCTGGCCCGCTACGGCCACGAGCCAACCCTGATCGAGAAGGCGCCGCGCCTGCGCACCGGCGGCTATGTGGTGGACTTCTGGGGTGGCGGCTACGCCGTCGCTGAACGCATGGGGCTCACGACCGACCTGCACGCCGAGGGATACCAGGTGCGCGAAGTGCGACTCGTGAACCGGAATTCGCAACGGGTGGGCGGCTTTTCGACTGAACCGTTCCGGCGCAACCTCGATGGCCGATTCACCACTGTGCCGCGTGGCGACCTGGCGGCCATGATCTATCACTCCATCGAGAACCATGCTGAAACGCTGTTCGGTGAAAGCGTTTCGGCCGTCGAGCAACACGACTCGGGCGTGTCGGTCACCCTGGAGGGCGGCGGGTCAAGGCACTTCGACCTGCTGATCGGCGCGGGCGGCATCCATTCTCCCGTGCGGGGCTTGGTGTTCGGACCCCAAAACAGATTCGAGACGGATCTGGGCTATCGAGTCGCGGCATTCGAAGCCCAGGGCTACCAGCCGCGTGACGAACTCGTCTACCTCGCCTACACCATGCCGGGACGCATGGTCGCCCGATTCTCGATGCGCGACGAAAAGACCATGTTTCTCTTCGTTTTCACCGCCGAGAAGATGAGCGGTCCCGATCCGCAGGGTGTGTCAGAGGCCAAGGCGACCCTGCGTCGGGTGTTCGGCGACGCGGGCTGGGAATGCCCGGAGATCCTGCTCCACCTCGACCGGGCGTCCGAGGTTTACTTCGACCGCACCAGCCAAATCGTCATGGACCGTTGGTCGGACGGGCGGGTGGCGCTGATCGGGGACGCCGCGGCCGCGGTCTCCCTGCTCGCGGGTGAGGGGACGGGCCTGGCGATGGTGCAGGCGTACACGCTGGCGGGGGAGCTCAATCGCGCGGGGGACGACCACCAGGACGCCTTTCGTCGTTATGAGCGCACACTGCGTCCGATTGTCGAGGCCAGGCAGCGCTCGGCGCGCGCATTCGCGGCGACATTCGCACCAAAGACGGCCCTGGGTCTGTTGACCCGCAATCAGGCGTCCAAACTGCTCAACATCCCGCGACTGGCCGACTGGGTCGTGCGCAGCGAATTCCGTGACGACATAGCGATACCGGAATACGCCGCATAGCCGGCACCGGCCGCCTAGAGCGACAGGATGGTCGCCGATGCGGTGCCGGGTGCGCCATACACCTGGGCCAAGCCCACGCGCGGGTTGCCGGGCACCTGACGCTCGCCCGCCTCACCGCGCAGCTGGCGCACCAGCTCGTGCATCTGCCGCAGTCCCGACGCGCCGATCGGCTCGCCGTTGGCGATCAACCCGCCGTCGGTGTTCACGGGCATCGAACCGTGGATCTCGGTGGCGCCGTCGGCCAGCAGCTTCTCCTGCTCGCCGTCGGCGCACAGGCCGGTCTCGGCCATGTGGATGACCTCGTTGCCGGCGTCGGTGTCCTGCAGCTGCGCGACGTCGACGTCCTCGGGCCCGATGCCGGCGGCCTCGTAGGCCGCCTTGGACGCGTACACCGTCGGTGAGACGTCCTCATCCAGCGGAGCGAAGGTGGCGTGCACCTCGTAGGCGCCATAGCGGCGGGTGCGAATCTCGCAGGCCCGCACGTACACCGGCTTGTCGGTGTACTTGTGCGCGAGGTCGGCCCGGCACATGATCACCGCGGCGGCGCCCTCGTCGGGCGCGCAGAACATGTACTGCGTCAGCGGGTAGTTGAGCACGGGCGAGTTGAGGATCTCCTCCTCGGGAATCGGCTTGCGGCGGAACGCGTTCGGGTTCAGCGCGCCGTTGCGGAAGTTCTTGGCCGCCACCTTCGCCAACGTGGCCTGCGAAATGTTGTGGTCGTGCAGGTACTTGTTGGCCTTCATCCCGAAGAACTTGGTGGTGACGAACTGACCGTTCTGCGCGTACCACTGCGGCAGCGCCAGCTTGGCGGGGTCGTCGGTGAACGCGCCGCGCGGGTGCTTGTCCAGGCCGATGGCGATGCCGATGTCGTACTTGCCCAGCCGAATGGTGTCCGCCGTTTGCTGGATCGCGCTGGCGGCGGTGGCGCAGGCGTTGAAGACGTTGGTGAAGGTGATGCCGGTCAGCCCCACCAGGCGGGTCACCGCGTCGGGGTTGGACACCTCGTGGCTACCGCCGAAGCCGAACTGGATGTCCTTCCAGTCCACCCCGGCGTCGGCCAGCGCGGACTGGATGGCCTCGGCGCCCATCTGCATCGCGGTCTTATCGAACCTGCCGAACGGGTGCAGGCCCACGCCGATGATGGCGACATCGTTGGTCATCTCAGGTCTCCTTATACCGGCTGGAACGCGAAGGTGACGATCTCGTTGCCGTCGCCGTCGGTGGTAAACGGCACCATGGTCAGCTCGACCTCCTGACCGAACTGCAGCTTGGCCGGGTCGTTCTCGGTCAACCGGCCCTCGACGCGGATCACGTCGTCGAGCTGCACGAGGCCGACGCCGAACGGGACGAAGTCCTTGCCGGTGGGCCCGGCGTACGGGGCCCCGGGCGGGAAGCCCTGGGTGGTCCACGCGACCAGGGTTCCGCGGCGCGGCAGCAGCACGTCGGTCATCTCGCCGAGGCTGCAGCGCGGGCACCACTGTTGCACCGGAAAGGTGGTCGCGCCGCAGCTGCCGCACCGGCTGCCGATCAGCTGTGGGCTCTCGTCGGGCCAGGTAGAGATCTCGGGGGCAAGGGCCTTTTGCATCGGGGGTCCTCCAGCGGCGCCGAACAGAATGTTGCTCACGCAACCGTATAACAGCTTTCCGAAAAGTGGAAACCGCATTCTCATTAGTTGCGCCCGATGCCGCGCGGCCGGGCACCGCGGATATCTTGAGACCATGCCAGTCACGGTGATACTCGAACTGAAGTTCAAGCCCGATGCGGTGCCGCAGGCGCGCGACGTCATGGGCCGGGCGCTACGGGACACCCGCGCGTTCGCCGGGAACGTCCAGACCGACGTGCTCGTCGACGAGGACGACGAAGCCCACTGGCTGATCTACGAACTGTGGGACTCAGTCGAGCATGACGAGGCCTACCGTGCGTTCCGCGCCGGCGAAGGGAAACTGACCGAGCTGCCCCCACTGCTGGCCGCGCCCCCCGTCAAGAAGCGGTACACGACCACCACCGACATCTAGCTCAGCGCGGGAATCACCTCGCGCTCGAACAACTCGATGCCGGATGGGTCGTACGCCGCCTCCGGGAAGTAGCAGATGGCGTACTCGCATCCGAGGTCGCGCAGCCCGGCGAGCCGCTCGATCACCTGTTCCGGGGTGCCCGTCGCCGAATCGGGTCCGCTGCCCGCGGCGAGCATCGCGTCGGCGGCGGCCTCGGGCACGTAGCGCACGATACGGTCGCGCACCCGCTGCAGCCGGTCCTTGACGTCGGCGTCCGACGTGCCGACGACCGCGTTGACGTTGGCCGAGCGCACGATGGCATCGAAGTCGGTGCCCACCTGCTCGCAGTGCCGCGCGAGCACCTCCGACTTGTGGGCGAACGCCTCGGGTTCCGGCGCGAAGTTGGTGTACTGCGCGTACTTCGCCGCGATGCGCAGGGTGACCTTCTCGCCACCGCCGGCGATCCACAGCGGAATCCCATTGTCCTGCAGGGGTTTCGGTGACACGATAGCGCCGTCGACCTGGTAGTGCTTGCCGTCGAAGCTGACCCTGCCGTCGCGCCAGGCGTCACGCATGATCTGCACACCCTCGTCCAGCCGGCCCAGCCGCACACCCGCCGAGGGGAAGCCGTAACCGTAAGCGCGCCATTCGTGTTCGTACCAGCCACCACCGATGCCCATCTGGATCCGCCCACCGGAGATGACGTCGGCGGTCGCCGCGACCTTGGCCAGATACACCGGGTTGCGGTAGCTCATCGCGGTGCACATCTGGCCGAGCTTGATCCGCGACGTGACCGCCGCGTACGCGGCCATCAGCGACCACGCCTCGTGGGTGGCTTCGTCCGTCGGCATCGGGACGGTGTGGAAGTGGTCGTACACCCACAGCGAGTCCCAGGCGCTGTTGTCGGCGTAGGTGGCCAGGTCGCGCATCACCGCCCAGTGCCGCTCCGGTTCGATGTCGACCAGATCCATTCGCCAACCTTGCGGGATGAAGAGACCGAAGCGCATAGCAACGGACTCTAGCCCGATCGTTCGGCGGGGTCCGCCGCTAGGCTTGTCCATCGTCAGGCAAGCGGGAGGTCGTCGTGCGGGTCCTCGTCTCGGGCGCCAGCATCGCCGGCCCCGTGCTGGCCTACTGGCTGGCCCGCCGCGGCTTCGACGTCACCGTCGTCGAGCGGGCGCCCGCCCTGCGCAAGAGCGGCGGCCACGCCGTCGACCTGTTCCGCCCCGCGATGGAGATCTCGGCGAGCATGGGCGTCCTGCCCCAGATCGAGGCGCTCGCCACCGGAACGAACCGGATGACCATGCACCGCGAAGGCCGGTCGCGGCCCTTCGAGATCGACCTCACGAAGATCTATGCCGCCACGTCGGACCGGCACGTGGAGATCATGCGCGACGACCTCAGCGAGATTTATTACACCGCCGGCCGCGACGACGTCGAGTACCTGTTCGGCGACTCGATCACCGCGATCGACCATGACGGCGACGTGACGTTCGAGCGGGCCCCCGCCCGCCGATTCGACGTCATCGTCGGCGCCGACGGCCTGCACTCCAACGTCCGGCAGCTGACGTTCGGCGACGAAGCCGGCCTCACCCGGTTCCTCGGCGGTTACCTGGCGGTGGCGTCGGCACCGAAGGCACTGGCCAGCGCCGGCGAGATGACCTGCCACGTCGGCGCGGGCCGCCTCGCCGGCATCTACACCGCTGAGCACTTGGCCGACGCGCGGGTGGTCTTCCTGTTCCGCAGCGAGCGGGAACTCGACTACGACCATCGGGATGCGTTGCGGCAGAAGGAATTCGTGCGCGACGAGTTCGCGCGCATGCACGAGCAGGTGGACGGCTGGCTGGGCGAAATCGACCGCACGCCCGCGTTCTACTTCGACGCGATCAGCCAGCTGCGGCTGGACAGGTGGTCGCGGCGGCGGGTCACCCTCGTCGGCGACGCGGGGTACTGCCCCGGGCCCGCGGTCGGCGGCAGCACCAGCCTCGCGGTGCTCGGCGCCTACGTGCTGGCCGGGGAACTGGCCCGGGCGGACGGCGATCACCTGCGCGCGTTCGCCGCCTACGAACTGCAGATGCGCGAACCGGTGCACCGCAGCCGGGCCTTCGCGCGCGGCGCCGCCAAGGGCATCATTCCCGGCTCGCGACTGGGGGTGTGGGCCTTGACCCGCGGCGCCCAGCTGGTGTCGCGGCTGCCCGGGACCCTGTCCCGGTCGCTGGCGAAGCTGAACACCAGCGGCGTCCGGATGCACGATTCGATGCCGGTACCCGATTACGGCGAAGACGACGAGAGGAAGGACGCCCCATGGAACTGACCGGTGTCGGAATCTGGAGCAGCCAACTGCGTTACGGCGACCCGTCCGAATCCGCCGAGGCCGCAGCGGAATTGGACGAGTTGGGCTTCCCAGCGCTGTGGATCCCCGACGTCGGCGGACCGGTGTTCGACGCGGTCGGCAATCTGCTCGCCGCGACCAAGCGGACCGTGATCGCCACCGGGATCCTCAACCTGTGGATGCATTCGCCCGGCGACGTCGCCGATTCGTACGCGGCGCTCACCGACGAGCATGGGGACCGCTTCCTGCTCGGGATCGGGGTCAGCCACGCACCGCTGATCGACGCCGGCCAGCCCGGGCGCTACCGCAAGCCGCTGGCGGCGACGGCATCGTTCCTGGACGGGCTGGACGCCGCGCCGCGGCCCGTCCCCACCGGGCGACGGGTCCTCGCCGCGCTCGGGCCAAAGATGCTGACCCTGTCCGCCACCCGCGCCGCCGGGGCGCACCCCTACCTGGTCACCCCGGAGCACACCGCCTCCGCGCGTTCGACGCTGGGCGAGGGCCCGCTGCTGCTGCCCGAGCAGACGGTGATCCTCACCGACAGCGCCGACGAGGCGCACCGCCTCGGAACGGATTGGCTGCGTTCGTATTTGGCGCTGCCCAACTACGCCAACAACCTGCTGCGCAGCGGCTTCTCCGAAGACGAGGTGGCGCAGGTCAGCGACCGGCTCTTCGACGCCATCATCGCGTGGGGGGACGAGGACGCGATCATGCGCAGGGTCGCCGACCACCGCGCGGCCGGCGCCGACCACGTTTGCGTGCAAGTGCTGCGGGCGGATCCGAAGGCCTTTCCGCGCGAGGAATGGCGCCGGATCGCCGCGGCCCTCAAGGGGTGACCCCTCCGACCGCTCCGACCGCTCCGACCGCGAGCAGACGCAGAATCGCACGCGGAGGCCCCGCGTTACGCGATTCTGCGTCTGCTCGGCAGAACTACGTCAGCGAGTCCGGCGGCAGGAAGCGGTCGCCGTACTTGGCGGCCAGCTCGCGGGCGCGGGCCACGAAGGCCTCCTTGCCGATGCCGCCCGGCCCCTGGTAACCGACGATGAACTGCGCGCTACCACCGGTGTACGGCGGGAAGCCGATGCCCATGATCGAGCCGATGTTGGCGTCGGCGGTCGACGTCAGCACGCCCTCATCGAGGCACTTCTGGGTTTCCAGCGCCTCGGCGAACAGCATGCGATCAATCATGTCCTGCAACGGAATCTCAGCGCTGCCCGACTTGAACGTCTCGCGCAGGCCCGGCCAGAGGCCGGTGCGCTTGCCGTCGACGTACTCGTAGAAGCCGGCGCCCTTCAACCGCGAGGGGCGGCCGAGCTCGATCATCTTCTCCACCACGGCTTCTGCCGGGTGCGGCTCGTAGGTGCCACCGGCGTCCTCCACGCCCTTGCGGGTGGCGGTGGCGATCTTGTGCATCAGCTCCAAGTTGAGCTCGTCGGACAGCTGCAGCGGCGGCGCCGGGTAGCCGGCCTGCGAGCCGGCGTGCTCGATGCTGGCCGGCTCGACACCCTCGCCGAGCATCGCGAGCGCCTCGTTGACGAAGGTGCCGATGACGCGGCTGGTGAAGAAACCGCGGCTGTCGTTGACCACGATCGGGGTCTTGCCGATGGCCAGCGTGTAGTCGAACACGCGGGCCAGCGCCTCGTCGGAAGTCTTCTCGCCCTTGATGATTTCGACCAGCGGCATCTTGTCGACCGGCGAGAAGAAGTGGATCCCGATGAAGTCCTCCTGCCGCTTGACGCCGGTCGCCAGGCCGGTGATCGGCAGCGTGGAGGTGTTGGACCCGAGCAGCGCGTTGGGTTCGACGATGTCCTCGATCTCCTGGAACACCTTGTGCTTGAGTTCCTGGTTCTCGAACACCGCCTCGATCACGAAGTCGACGCCCTTGAAGTCTGCGGGGTCGGCCGACGGCGTGATGCGGTCCAGCAGCGCCTTACTCTTCTCCTCGGTGGTCTTGCCGCGCTGAAGCGCTTTGGCCTCAAGCTTTTCCGAGTAGCCCTTGCCCTTCTGCGCGGCCTCGAGGCTGACGTCCTTGAGCACCACGTCGTAGCCGGCCTTGGCCGACACGTAGGCGATGCCGGCGCCCATCATGCCCGCGCCGAGCACGCCGATCTTGTTGATCTTGACCGGCGCGATGCCGTCCGGCCGCGAACCGCCACCGTTGATGTGCTGCAGGTCGAAGAAGAACGCCTGGATCATGTTCTTGGCGACCTGGCCGGTGACCAGCTCGGTGAAGTAGCGGCTCTCGATGCGGGTGGCGGTGTCGAAGTCCACCTGCGTGCCCTCGACGGCCGCGGCCAGGATGGCCCGCGGCGCCGGCATCGGCGCGCCCTTGAGCTGCTTGCGCAGCAGCGACGGGAACGACGGCAGGATGGCCGCCAGCGCCGGTGACGACGGCGTGCCGCCGGGAATCTTGTAGCCCTTGACGTCCCACGGCTGGGTGTGCGACTCGGGGTTGGCCTTGATCCACGCCTTTGCCGCCGGCACCAATTCGTCGACGCTGCCGACGATCTCGTCGACGAGGCCGTTGTCCTTGGCCGCGGCCGGCTTGAACCGGGTGCCCTGGCTCAGCACGTTGAGGAAGCCGTTCTGGATGCCGAGCATCCGTGTCACCCGGGTGACGCCACCGCCGCCGGGCAGCAGGCCCAACGTGACCTCGGGCAGACCCAGCTGGACGCCCTTGACGTCGGCGACGATGCGGTGGTGGCAGGCGAGCGCGATCTCCAGACCGCCGCCGAGCGCCGCGCCGTTGATGGCGGCCACCACCGGCTTGCCCAGGGTCTCCAGGGTGCGAAGGTCGCGCTTGATGTCCTCGACCTCGGCGAAGACCTCACCGGCGTTCTCGGGTCCGGCGGTGATCATGCTCTTGAGGTCACCGCCGGCGAAGAACGTCTTCTTGGCGCTGGTGATCACCACACCGGTGATCGAATCCTTTTCGGCGACAAGGCGTTCGACGGCCTTGTGCATCGATTCCTTGTAATGCTCGTTCATCACGTTGGCCGACCCGGTCGGGTCGTCCAACGTCAGCGTGACGATGCCGTCGGCGTCCTTGTCCCACTGGATGGTGTTCTCTGCCATGGTCTTAAACCCTCTCGATGATGGTGGCGACACCCATGCCGCCGCCGATGCACAGCGTGATCAGCGCGCGCCGGGCGCCGCGGCGCTCGAGCTCGTCGACCATGGTGCCCAGGATCATGGCGCCGGTGGCGCCCAGCGGGTGGCCCATCGCGATGGCGCCACCGTTGACGTTGAGCTTCTCGTCAGGGATGTTCAGGTCCTTCTGGAACTTCAGAACGACCGACGCGAACGCCTCGTTCAGCTCGAACAGGTCGATGTCGTCGACGGTCAGCCCGGCGCGGTCGAGCACCTTCTGCGTGGCCGGCGTCGGGCCGGTCAGCATGATCGTCGGGTCGGCGCCCGTGGTGGCGGTGGCGACGATGCGGGCGCGGGGGGTCAAACTGCCGGCCTTCGCCATCTTTTCCGAGCCGATCAGCACCAAGGCCGAGCCGTCCACGATTCCCGAGCTGTTGCCGCCGGTGTGGACGTGGTTGATCTTTTCGACCCAGTGGTACTTCTGCAGCGCCACGTCGTCGAAGCCCGCCATGGCGGCCAGGCCCTCGAACGCGGGCTTCAGCTTGGCCAGGCCCTCCATGGTGGTCTCGGGCCGCATGTGCTCGTCGTGGTCGAGGATGAGCAAACCGTTCTGGTCGCGGACCGGAACCACCGACTTGGCGAAGTAGCCGCCCGACCATGCCTCGGCCGCCAACTGCTGCGAGCGCAGCGCGTAGGCGTCCACGTCGTCGCGGGAGAAGCCCTCGATCGTGGCGATCAGGTCGGCGCCGATGCCCTGCGGGACGATGTAGGCGTCGTAGGAGGTGGCCGGGTCGGCCATCATGGCGCCGCCGTCGGAGCCCATCGGGACGCGGCTCATCGACTCCACACCGCCGGCGAGCACCAGGTCGTCCCAGCCGGAGCGGACCTTCTGCGCGGCGGTGTTGACGGCCTCCAGCCCGGAGGCGCAGAAGCGGTTGAGCTGCACGCCGCCGACGGTGTCGGGCATGCCGGCCGCGATCACCGCGGTGCGGGCGATGTCGCCGCCCTGGTCACCCACGGGTGAGACGCAGCCCAGGATGACGTCACTGATCAGGCTCTCGTCCAGATCGGGGTGGCGCCTGCGCAGCTCCTCGATCAGGCCGACGACCAGGTTCAGCGGCTTGACCTCGTTCAACGAGCCGTTCTTCTGCTTGCCGCGGGGCGTGCGGATCGCCTCGTAGATGAAGGCTTCTTCGGACATGTCGAGTTCCTCTTCGCAAATGGGGGTTCGGATCCGTATTAAAGGTAGGTCCAGATACCGCACCCTAACAAAGTGCCCGGCCAACCTGTTGGTTGGGCCGATCGGCGCAGCTCGAGCGCGGGCGTCCCCGGTCACGAGCGTCACGCCAGCGTGGCCGCGACGCACGCACGCCACACTGGCGTGACGCTCGAGCATGACGGCCCCCTAAGCTCGACCCCCATGACGGTCTCGCGCCTGCGTCCGTACGCCACCACGGTGTTCGCCGAGATGTCGGCGCTGGCCGCGCGCGTCGGTGCGGTCAACCTCGGTCAAGGTTTTCCCGACGAGGACGGGCCCGCGGCCATGTTGAAGGCCGCCCAGGACGCCATCGCCGAGGGCAACAACCAGTACCCGCCCGGGATCGGGGTGGCGTCGCTGCGGCACGCCATCGCCGCCCAGCGGCGGCGGCACTTCGGCATCGAGTACGACCCGGACACCGAGGTGCTGGTGACGGTCGGGGCCACCGAGGCGATCGCGTCCGCCGTGCTCGGCCTGATCGAACCCGGCTCGGAGGTCCTGCTCGTCGAGCCGTTCTACGACTCCTACTCGCCGGTGCTGGCGATGGCCGGCGCGCACCGGGTGGCCGTGCCGCTGGTCCCGCACGGCCGCGGCTTCGCCCTGGACGCCGACGCCCTGCGCGCCGCGGTGACGCCGCGCACCCGCGCTTTGATCGTCAACTCGCCGCACAACCCGACCGGCACCGTGCTCAGCGAGGCGGAGCTGCGGGCCATCGCCGAGGTCGCGGTCGCCGCCGACCTGTTGGTGATCACCGACGAGGTCTACGAGCACCTGGTGTTCGACGCCCACCGGCATCTGCCACTGGCCGGATTCGCGGGGATGGCCGAGCGCACGGTCACCATCTCCAGCGCGGCCAAGATGTTCAACTGCACCGGCTGGAAGATCGGATGGGCTTGCGGCCCAGCGGAACTCATCGCCGGGGTGCGCGCGGCGAAGCAGTATCTGAGCTACGTCGGCGGCGCACCGTTCCAGCCCGCGGTGGCCCTGGCGCTCGACACCGAGGACGCGTGGGTGGCCGAGCTGCGCAACTCGTTGGCGGCGCGACGCGACCGGCTGGCCGCCGGGCTGTCCGACATCGGCTTCGAGGTGCACGACAGCGCCGGCACCTACTTCCTGTGCGCCGACCCGCGCCCCCTGGGCTACGACGACAGCACCGCCTTCTGCGCGGCCCTGCCCGAGAAGGCGGGCGTGGCCGCCATCCCGCTTTCACCCTTCTGCGACCCGGCCGCCGCGCACGCCTCGGTACAGGCCCAAGTGTGGAATCACTTGGTGCGCTTCACCTTCTGCAAACGAATGGACACCCTCGACGAGGCGATCCGGCGGCTGGCCGTCCTGCGGTGACGTCCGCCTAGCTCGCCGGCCCGAAGCCCTCGAGCACGCGCTTGCGCAGGCCCTCCAGCGCGGCATGCAGGATCTTCTTGCGGGCCCGGTTGACCCAGAACTCGGGCAGGGGCGCCCACGGTTCGACCGTGATGGTGAATCGGACCCGGGTCTTGTCGTCGCTCACCCGGCTCAGGTTGTACTCCCCGTGCTGGCCGCGTTGCTGAGCCGTCCGGGCGGCGTCCCACACCATCCAGTCCGGGCCCCAGTGGTATTCGAGCAGTTCCGTGTCGTGAATGCCCGTGACGGCGATGGTGACCTTCACATGGTGCGGGCGACCGTCGGGATATTTATCGACGACCTCGACCCGCTTGTGCACCGACGACCATGACGGGACGGCGTCCATGTCGGCCAGCGCCTCCAGGATCACTTCCGGAGGCGCGTCGATCACGATTTCCGACGATGCTTGGACGGCCACTGCTAATAAGTTAGCAACCGCTCAGGCCCTCCCGAAGGCTATTCCGACTCCGCGTCGTTGCCGCGCTTTACCAATTCGCACAATCCCTTTACCGCCGAGTCGAGGACGCTCTCGCTGGCGCGCCGGACGATGAAGGCGGGCATGGGCCGGCCCGGTTCGACCGTGACATCGAAGCGCACCCGGGTCTTGTCGAGGCCCTCGGGTTTGAGGTTGTACTCGACATGCTGGCCGTGCTGCTGGGAGGTCCCTTTCGCATCGTAGACAACCCAATCGGGGCCCCAGTGATACTCCAGGATCTCCCTGTCGACGAGGCCCAGAATCTTGATCGTGGTCTTGACGTGGTGGGGCCGACCGTCGGGATAACGGTCGATCACTTCGATGTTCTTGTGCAACGGTGACCACGTCGACAGGACGCCGACATCTGTCAGCGCCTCCATGACCACTTCTGGCGGCGCGTCGACGACGAATTCGCGTGATGCTTTTACGGCCACTGAGCTCAACCTAGCAACATCGGAGCGCCGGCGGGGTCGATACCGTCTAAGACGTTGGCTACCAATCGATTTCGGAAATGGGCGTGGTGGCCGCCGGCGGCCGCCCGACCGGAGCCGCCGGGGTGCGCGAGAAGCGGGGTCCGGGCGCGGCCTGGTCCACGCCGTGGGCGGTGATCACCGTGGACCGTGCCCGCAAGTGCTCGTCGGTGGCCGCTTCGCTCCACGTCAGCACCGGGGTGACGCAGGCGTCGGTGCCGGCGAAGGTGGCCGCCCACTCGTCGCGGGTGCGGCTGGCGAAGCGTTTCGCGAAGACGTCGTACATCCGCGGGTAGGAGCCGATGTCGAGCTGGCCGGGCACCTCCTCGGGCGAGAGCCCGAGCCCGCTCAGCAACGCCGCGAAGAACTGCGGCTCGATGGCGCCGACCGCCATGTACCCGCCGTCGGCGGTCTCATAGCAGCGATAGAACGGGGCGCCACCGTCGAGCAGGAATGACTCGCGCCGGTCGCGCAGCGACCCGGTCGACTTCATGGTCCACATCATCTGGGCCAGCAGGCTGACGCCGTCCACCATCGCCGCGTCGATGACCTGCCCCTTGCCCGAACGTTCCCGCTCGTACAACGCGGCCGCGATGCCGAGCAGCACCAACATCGAACCGCCGCCGAAGTCGGCGACCAGGTTCAGCGGCGGCATCGGCGGCCGGTCCGCGTAGCCCAGGGCGGACAGGGCGCCGGTTTGCGACAGGTAGTTGATGTCGTGGCCCGCCGTGCGGGCCAGCGGTCCCTCCTGCCCCCAGCCGGTGATCCGCGCGTAGATCAACCGCGGATTGACCGCCGCGCATTCGTCCGGACCGATGCCGAGTCGCTCGCAGGTGCCGGGCCGGAAGCAATCCAGCAGTACATCGGCCTTGGCGACCAACTCGAGCAGGACCCCCGGTTGGGTCTTGACGTCCAGGTCGACGACCCGCTTCCCGCGGTGCAGCAGATCGCGATCCTCGGCCGGCATCGTCAACCCGCCGGGCCGGCGCACCCGCACCACGTCGGCCCCCAGGTCGGCCAGCATCATGCCCGCGTGCGGTCCCGGTCCGATTCCGCCGAGCTCGATCACCCTCACCCCGGCCAGGGGCCCGCCGCCGCCCACCGCGGCTACTTGCCCTTCTTCACCTGCAGCACCCGCTCGCGCAGCGCCTTGGTCGCCGAATCGATCGTCCCCTTCACCGCCTGCTTCAGGACGAAGCCCGGCAAGGGCACGTTCGGGTCGGCGAGCAGTTCGAACTTGACCAGCGTGGCGTCCCCCTGCGGGATCAGGGTGTACTTCCCGTCCTGCGCCTTCTGCTGGGAGGAGCTCACCAGCTTCCAGCTCACCGCGTCGTCGGTCCAGGTGTAGGCCACCACCTGTTCGTCGGTGATGCCGGCGACCCGCACCTTCATCTTCACTTGGCTTGGCCGCAAGTCGTCGCCGGTCGACAAGATCTCCGCGCTTTGGTGGGGCTCGGACCATTCGGGCATCGCCTCGAAATCGGCGATGACGTCCAGAATCTCCTTCGGACTGGCTTCGATGACGATGTCGCGGGATTCTTTGAGTGCCATGGCCCGCACGATACTGAAACGGCGTCCCGCTCGGAATGAATTCGGCAGGTACCGTCGTGCTTGTGACTGACGCCGTCAACCAGCCCCTCTACACCGTCGGCGACTATCTGCTGGACCGCCTCGCCGAACTCGGCGTCACCGAGATCTTCGGCGTACCCGGGGACTACAACCTGGAATTCCTAGATCACATCGTCGCCCATCCCGCGATCCGCTGGGTGGGCAACGCCAACGAGCTCAACGCCGGCTACGCCGCGGACGGGTACGGTCGCCTGCGCGGAATGTCGGCAGTGGTAACGACTTTCGGGGTGGGTGAACTGTCGGCTGCCAACGCCATCGCCGGCAGCTACGCCGAGCAGGTGCCCGTCGTGCACATCGTCGGCGGGCCCTCCAAGGACGCCCAGGGCACCAGGCGCGCGCTGCACCACTCGCTGGGCGACGGGGACTTCGAGCACTTCCTGCGCGTCAGCCGCGAGATCACCTGTGCCCAAGCCAACCTCATGCCCGCGACCGCCCGCCGCGAGATCGACCGGGTGTTGTCCGAGGTGCGCGAGCAGAAGCGGCCGGGCTACATCCTGCTGTCCACAGACGTGGCCCGTTTCCCCACCGAGCCCCCCGGTGCGCCGCTACCCCGCTACACCGGTGGCACCAGCCCCCGCGCGCTGTCGCTGTTCGTCGAGGCCGCCTCCGATCTCATCGCCGATCACCAACTGACCGTGCTGGCCGACCTGCTGGTCCATCGGTTACAGGTGGTCAAGGAACTCGAAGCCCTGCTGGCCGCCGACGTGGTGCCCTACGCCACGCTGATGTGGGGCAAGAGCCTGCTCGACGAGAGTTCGCCGAACTACCTGGGGATCTACGCCGGATCGGCAAGCGCCCCGGCGGTGCGCGCCGCGATCGAGGAGGCGCCGGTTCTGGTGACCGCCGGGGTCGTGTTCACCGACATGGTCAGCGGCTTCTTCAGCCAGCGGATCGACCCGGCGCGGACGATCGACGTCGGGCAGTACCAAAGCAGTGTGGCGGGCGAGGTTTTCGCGCCGCTGGAAATGGGAGCCGCGCTGGAAGCGTTGGCCACCATCCTGTCCCGGCGAAAAATCGCGTCGCCGCCGGTGGTGTCGCCGCCCGCCGCCGCCGATCAGCAACACCGTCCGTCGCTCCGGATGCGCCACCCCGGCCCCGAGCGG